>CAIZMD010000712.1 GCA_903933995.1 uncultured Bacteroidota bacterium | reverse complement strand
AGTGATCAATATTTACGCTCATTATTCTGCAACAGCATTCTGGTTGGTAATGGTGACTAATGTTTGTATGATGGTAGCCATCATGAGTAGGATGGTTCCAGCATCGGCACTTACATCGGCAATTCCTGAACCACAATATCGTGGTTCCTTTATGAGCATCAATGCTTCTTTGCAACAGATGGCAGGCGGTTTTGGTGCCATGATTGCAGGGTGGGTGATTGTTCAAAAAGATCGCTACGCGCCTTTAGAACACTATGATTGGTTGGCCATGATAGCCACTGGTACCATGATTCTCACCATCTTCTTAGTCTATCGCGTTAGCAAGATTGTGCAAAAGTGATAATGGTATTGAAAAAGATTTTTTAAATTTAGTAATACAAATCTTGCCATATGAAATTCCAACTACTTTCTATTGCCCTTGTTTTTTCAACCCTTGTTGCTGTTGCTCAGAAAAAAGAAATTGTTTTTAATGTAGTGTTCAAGGATAAAAATATTGGAACCATTCATGCGGTCAAAGAAGTAGCTGGTTCTAAAGTAACTAGTGATCTTAAGACTAATACAGACGCCAAAGTATTCATGATGTCTATTCATGTAGAATCTGAAGTAACTGCGGTTAAAGAGAACGGCGTATTGGTTCAAGGAACAGCTTATAGACATGCCAACCGTGGTTCAGAAGACGTACACGCCAAGGTTACCAAAGTGGCAGACAAAGCCTATCAGGCGGTTAAAAATGGCAAGACCACAAAAATTGAAAACAAACAGATTGATGTATGTGTGGTGGATCTTTATCACCAAGAACCCAAGGGATTGAATGCCATTTTCTCTAATATGTATGCAGACTTTCTAAAAGTTAAAGCCCTTGGTGCTGGTAAATACCAGGTAACTACGCCAGACAATAAAGACACTTATTACAATTACCAAAATGGTCAATTGGTGCTAGTGGAATCAAATACACCCCTAGGCAAAGTGTTATGTAAAAGGATTTGATAGGGTATTGACATTTTAGTTTTTTGTTGTATTTTACTGTAGTTGAACCATTAAAAACCGCCCTATGTTTTTTGGTAAAATCATACAGTACCTCTTTTTGGTATTCATTGGCTTTTTACTCATTCTCTTGGTGAGTATTATTTTAGAAACACCTGCAACGCCGCAGGGTGAATACCATTATTCTAGTTTTCTAAGAAATAATTACGGCATAACTGCCGCCATCCTGTATTTGATTGCGGGTTTGGCCGTGGGTTATTTGATGGAACTCAAGCCCTGGTTGGCTGGGATTTGTTTGATCCTGATTTTTCCATTAACAGCTTTGTATGAAGCCACTGTCTATCGCGGTAGCCATAATTTAATCCCTGTTGAGTTCTTGGTTTTCTTACTATACGCCCTTCCATCTTTAGCTGGCGCCTATCTTGGAAAATGGTTATCAGACAGGGCTGAAAAAACCAATTAAATCCTAACTTTCATTCATGTCAGAAAAAACCTATCCCTGTCTTTGGTTTGATGGTCAAGCCAAAGCAGCAGCCCAATTTTATTGCTCTATTTTTCCAGAATCCAGCATTATTCAGGAAAGCCCCATGGTGGTCAATTGGGTGTTAAATGGCAAGCGTTTTATGGGTCTCAATGGTGGGCCCATGT
>CAIZMD010000711.1 GCA_903933995.1 uncultured Bacteroidota bacterium | reverse complement strand
ATTGATTATTCTGAAGGAGCTGTGCCACTATGGTTGCGCATGATGCACCCCACTATAGAGAATTTGTATTTTATTGGGTTGTTTCAACCATTGGGTTGTATCTGGCCAGGGTCGGAATTGCAATCCAAGATCATGGCAAGGGAATTGAGTGGTCAATGGCAGCGGCCTAAACATATTGCAGCTTTGATTCAAGAAGAATTAACCCATCCAGATTTTGACCAAATTCAAACTCCCAGACACACCATAACTGTAGACTACCACAAATTCCGCAAAAGACTGCTCAAATACTTGCCCAATCACCAATCTCGGTTTTGATAAGTATGTGATGTTTCTGTTATCTGATGCATTTGGTAAAAGGCTTTTGTATCTTAGACTTCTTAAATAGCTCCCATGAAATTAGTTAGCAAGATCATCCTTGTATTTGCCCTATTAACTATCGGCCAAGTAAATGCACAAAGTCTGGATCAAATGCAAGCCAAATCTGTGCGTTTGCCCAATGGATGGAGTCTTACCCCAGTTGGCAGAAGTATGTCTTTAGGAGACCTGCCATTGAATATGATCCTGAGTAAGTCTGGCAAATTACTTGCTGTAACCAATAATGGACAAGGGGTTCAAAGTATTCAACTAATTGACCCACAGAAAGAACAATTATTAGACTCTGTAGTCATTGCCAAGAGTTGGTATGGACTAGCTTTTAGTGCCGATGAGAAATTCTTGTATGCAGCGGGTGGGCATGATAACTGGATTTTAAAATATGCTATTCAGAACAAGAAACTAGTATTGCAAGACAGTATTGTTCTTGGAAAAAGATGGCCCAATAAAATTGGTCCTTCTGGAATTGCATTGGATGATGCAGCTAATAAATTGTATGTTGTTTCAAGAGACAGTAAATCTCTCTATACGGTAGACTTACAAACCAAGACCCACCAACAGTACCAGTTAGATGGTGAAGCTTATGCCTGTGTATTATCTCCAGACAAAAAAGAATTGTATATCAGCTGTTGGGGATGTGACAAGTTCTATGTATTTGATACCGAGAAGAATAATATTGTAAGTAATATTCCCGTAGGAGACAACCCCAATGAAATCTGTTTAAACAAAAAAGGCAGTTTGGCCTATGTTGCCAATAGCAATGATAATTCTGTTTCTGTAATAGATGTGAAAAATAGAAAAGTAGTTGAAACCCTGAACGCTGCTTTGTATGCTGATGCGCCCAATGGTTCTACTACCAATGGTTTGGCGCTAAGTGCGGACGAGAAAACCATTTATATAGCCAATGCGGACAATAACTGTTTGAGTGTTTTTGATGTAAGTAAACAAGGCGCAAGTAAGAGTAAGGGATTTATTCCTGTAGGTTGGTATCCCACCAATGTAAAAGTCTTGGGTAAGAAAATCTTGGTGAGTAATGGCAAAGGTTTTTCTTCTATGGCCAATCCTTATGGTCCAAGCCCTTATGTTGGCAAACAAGAAGTAGTCTATCAGCAAGGAGATCCTAATAGACCTGTTGGCGTTCAGTATATAGGTGGATTATTTAAAGGAACCCTTAGTATTATAGAAACACCATCAGAAGCACAGTTGGCTTTGTATTCCCAACAAGTATATAAAAATGTCCCTTATAAAAAAGAACAGGAAACGCTTGCAGTTGGTGAAGAGGGTAATCCTATTCCCAGAAAAGTGGGTGCAGCTAGTCCTATCAAACACGTGTTTTATAT
>CAIZMD010000710.1 GCA_903933995.1 uncultured Bacteroidota bacterium | reverse complement strand
TCTAGAAAAATAAAATGCAGCTGTGGCAGATGCAATGGGTATTCTTCCATAAAAACTTTTTTCTAATGGATTGCCTTCCTGGTTTTCAAAATTGGTTCGGGGTAATAATCTGTTACATGCATAGCAAAGTATTTCTTTTCTATGTTCTAAAACTGTATTGCATCCCATACAACAATGCGGGAAAAGCAAGTGGGCTATTCCATGAAAACTATCTTCTACTAATTGATGCATTCAAAAAAATACAACAACTAATCATCACATGCAAGCAACTAAAATAATTGTTGGTATACTTCATCCACTCTTGAAAGAGCAATTACTTGAATGCCATGATTTTTTGGCTGAAAACTTTTTTTATTATACTTAGATACAATGATTTTTTCAAAGCCTAATTTTTCTGCTTCTGCAATTCTTTGTTCTATTCTATTCACCGCCCTAATTTCTCCATTCAATCCAACTTCACCAGCAAAACAAATATGACTTGGAAGAGGAACGTCTTCATAGGAAGAAAGCAAAGCACAGATTACGGCCAAGTCAATACTGGGATCTTCCACTTTTATACCACCCGCAATATTGACAAACACGTCTTTCATACCAAATTGAAAGCCACCTCTTTTCTCTAATACGGCCAATAATAATTGTAGCCTGCGTAAATCAAAACCTGTTACGGTGCGCTGTGGAGTGCCATACACGCTTTGTGTTACCAAGGCTTGCACTTCAATTAACAAAGGCCGCATACCTTCTATGGTAGCAGCAATAGCAGAGCCACTTAATTGTTCTTCTCTTTGTGCAATTAAAATTTCTGAAGGATTAGATACAATACGCATGCCCTCACCTGTCATTTCATAAATACCCAATTCAGCCGTACTACCAAAACGGTTTTTGAGTGTTCTTAAAATCCGATAAGCATAATGTCTATCGCCTTCAAATTGTAAAACAGTATCTACTAAATGTTCTAATACTTTTGGTCCTGCAATTGATCCATCTTTGGTAATATGACCAATTAGAAAAACAGGTGTTCCTGTTTCTTTTGCAAAGCGTTGAAATTCTCCTGCGCATTCTCTAATCTGTGAAACGGATCCAGCAGAAGAATCAATTAAGTTTGATTGTAGGGTTTGAATAGAATCTACAATCACCATCTGAGGTTTTAATTTTTTAATTTCCTGGAAGATGGTGGCAGTTGAAGTTTCTGTAAGTAAATAAAATTGCTCGTTGTCAATATTCAATCTATCGGCGCGCATTTTTATTTGTTGCTCACTTTCTTCTCCACTAATATAGAGTACCGATGCTTGCTTCATCAACAAACCTATCTGCAAAAACAAAGTGCTTTTTCCAATGCCCGGTTCCCCCGCCACAAGAATAATACTGCCAGGAACTATACCGCCGCCTAATACTCTGTTTAATTCAGAGTCCATGCTGTCAATGCGTTTCTCTTCTTTACTGACTACTTGATTTAGCGCAATAGTTTTAACCGCTCTTTTGTCATTATGATATGTGTCCCATTCTATTTCTTTTTGACTACCCTTGTCAATAATTTCTTCTACCAATGTGTTCCATTCATTACAACTTGGACACTTACCCAACCATTTGGCTGATTCATAGCCACAATTGCTGCAGAAAAACGCTTTTTTAATCTTGCTCATTGCCGTAAAGGTAGGGGTAGAAAGCTGTTTATTGGGGGATCTGAGAGATGGTAAACTGAAAAGATTTCAGGCATTTTTGAAAGGTAAAAGGGTCAACATTGCTGCTGACCCTTTTTACTTACTAACCCATTAAATTCTTCCACTAAATTACAATAATGGGTCAGATGGCAAAATAATTTTTTGGTTAATAACCTGTTTTTGAAGACCCAAAATTCTGCTGAAATGCACTAAAATTCACGTAATGCATGGGTTTTGAGTAGGATAAAACATAGTAATAAAACTCTATTTGATTCAGATGATTTTTTGAAATGGAAAATAATGGTTCAACACAAATCTGGTAGACCAAAAGGGTATAAAAACACCAAATTGACATTATTAATAAATATATGTGTTAAAAACGGGCAAAGAATATGATAAAAAAAGCCAATACGGGTTAAAAAAACACCAAAAAATGACTTGAATGTTAAATTGACCTTAAAAAAACCTTAAAAAGGTTAATGAAATCTAAATGATGAGCAGCTTTTTCGTTATTTGTGCGGTCATCAGAATTGACAAAAGGTTAACAAACCCAAAAACGACAACATGAGAAAAAAACTGCTACTCAGTTTTTGCGCATGGATTTTTGCATTAATTGCAGGTCTTGCACAAACAACTACTGTTACTGGAAAGGTAACAGATGACAAAGGAAAACCCATTGAAGGGGCTGCCGTAGTTGAGAAAAAAAGCAAAGGTGGTACTGCCACTGACGCAAACGGTGTTTTCAAATTAACAGTTAAACCAGGCGCTATATTAGTGATCTCAGGAACTGGATTTGAAAAAAGAGAAGTTGCCGCTACTGAAGCTGGTAACGTTTCTTTGAAAACCGCAGATGAGAACCTAAGTGAAGTGGTTGTAACCGCCTTGGGTATCAAACGTGAAAAGAAAGCCTTGGGATACGCTGTATCTTCTGTAGGTAAAAAAGACTTAGAATTACGTCCAGATGGTGACCTTGCTCGCGTTTTGAGTGGTAAAGCTCCTGGGGTAAATATTGGTGCAACTAGCGGTTTGTCTGGTTCTGGTACCAACATTGTAATTCGTGGTGTAAATACCATTAGTGGTAACTCACAACCTTTGTTTGTAGTAGATGGTGTTCCATTTGACGGAAGTACCAATACCCAATCAAACTTCGTTTATGGTAACCAATCTCCTTCGCGTTTCTTGGATCTTGATCCAAACAACATTGAGAGTGTTGACGTATTGAAAGGTTTGAGTGCAACTACTATGTATGGTGAGTTAGGAAGAAACGGTGTAATCTTGGTAACCACTAAGAATGGTTCTACTCAGAAAGCTCGTAAGAAAACTGAAATCACTGTATCTCAGTCTTTGTTTAACAATACTGTTGCTAACTTACCTGAGTATAACGAAAGTTATGGTGGTGGTTTTGACTTGAGCTTGGGTCTGGCTTTCTTCTCTAACTGGGGAGCTAAATTTACCAACCCTGCTGCAACTGTACCACATCCTTATGATAGGGCTGCATTAAATGCTGCTTTTCCAGAATATATTGGAAAAACTTACGAATACAAATATTACAATAGTGTACCAAACTTCTTTAGAACAGGTACTGTAAGTAATACTTCTGTAAACGTTGCTGGAACTTCTGGTATTGTAAACTATAATGCCAATTTTGGTTATTTAGATGATCAAGGATTTATTTACGGAAACGGATTAACCAGAAATACTTTTGGTTTGGGTGGTAGTGCAAAACTTACCAACAAAGTAACCGTAAGTGGTACTTTCAACTATGTAAATTCAGATCAAAAATCTCCTCCAACTTCAACCAGTTTTGGTTCTAGTGCAACAGCTACCTCTGTTTTTGGAGACGTAATGTATACACCAACTGCGGTTGATTTGATGGGTCTTCCTTGGGAAAACCCAATCACCAAAGGACACGTTTATTATCGTAATGGTAACGATATCCAAAACCCAATCTGGACCACACGCAATGCCTTTACTCAAAATAAAGTAAACCGTGCATATGGTAACATGCAAATTCGTTATGAAGTGTTGAAAGGATTGAACCTGAGCTATCGCGTAGGTTTTGATAACTATTCAGAATTCCAAATGTATGCTCAGAACAAAGGTGGACAGCAATATGCTACTGGTATCTACCGTACTTCTGCTGGAAACAACAATATCTGGGACCACACAGTTTTGGCTTCTTATAAAACAGATATCACTAGCAACTGGGACTTGAATGTGGATGCGGGTGTTAACTCAAGAGAAAACACTTATGCTCAAACAGGTACATTGAGCAGAGACCAATTGGTGTTTGGTTTGTTGGATCATACCAACTTTATCACGCACGATATTGTTTCTGAATCAGGTTCTGATTTGGATTATAAAGTTAAATCTCAATCAATTGGAGCATTTGCTTCTGCTACTTTTGGATATAACCAATACTTATACCTAAACTTAGGTGGACGTAATAGCTGGACTTCTACTTTGGAAAAAGCTAACCGTAGCATTTTCTACCCAAGTACTAGTGTATCATTTATTCCAACATCAGCAATTCCTGCTTTACAGAATAACAAATACATCAACTACTTAAAAGTACGTTTGGGTTATTCAACTTCTGCAGGTTTCCCTGGAGCTTACGAAACAAGACCTGTATTGGGAATTGCAACTCGTACTTTCTTAGACAGAGCTAGTACTCCTGTAAACGTTAACGCTATTAGTGGAACTTTACCTAACCCAGATTTAAAGCCTGAGTTACAAACTGAGTTTGAAGCGGGTATTGAAGGTAAATTTTTGAAAAACCGTTTGACTTTAGATTTGACTTTGTACAACAGGATTTCTAAAAATCAATTGTTGAACAGAGACTTGGATCCTTCTTCTGGATATTCTTCTATCAAAATCAATGCTGGACAAGTTTCCAACAAGGGTATTGAAATGGGTCTAGGATATACATTTGTTCAAACCAAAGATTGGAACTGGAAAGTAGACGCCTTGTGGACTATTAACAGAAGCATGGTTTCTGATGTTCCTTCTGACTTGAAAGAGATTGTTTATGCTGGTTATACCACTTTGGGTAACTTTGCAATCAACGGTCAACCTCTTGGTGTAATCAAAGGATACTATTGGCAGCGTGAAGCAAAAACTGGCCAACGTATAGTTAGTGCAACTGGTGATTATATTTCTTCTCAAGAAATTGGCATCATTGGTGATCCAACTCCTAAATACAAATTAACTGGTATCTCTAACCTTTCTTATAAAGGAATTAGCTTCCGCATGCAGTGGGAATATACTTGTGGTGGAGACATGTACTCTTCTACAACTCGTTCTTTAATTGCTCGTGGTGTTACAAAAGATACAGAATTTGACCGTGCTGCTCCTTACTTGTTACCAGGTGTTGATGCAAACGGAAATCCAAACAGGGTTCAGACTTCTGCTACTCAAGCATTCTTTAACAACGGATTTGGACCAGATGAATCTGGTATCTATGATGCTACTTTGATCCGTTTAAGAGAATTGTCTTTGGCTTACAGTCTTCCTGAAAAGTTATTGGCAAAAACACCATTTGGTGGTGTGTCATTCACATTGTCTGGAACCAATCTCTGGTACAATGCTCCTAACTTTCCTAAATATGCCAACTTTGATC
>CAIZMD010000709.1 GCA_903933995.1 uncultured Bacteroidota bacterium | reverse complement strand
CCAGGTGCTGCAACCGTAATGGACCTGCTAACAGCCATCAATCCAGAAGCAGTGTTGTTCTTGGGCAAATGTGGGGGATTGAAAAGACGTAATAAAATTGGGGACTTAATATTGCCCATTGCAGCTATTAGAGGAGAAGGTACATCTAATGACTATTTTCCACCAGAAGTACCAGCCATGCCTGCATTTGCTTTGCAGAAAGCCATATCCACCACCATTCGTGATAATCAAGTTGACTATTGGACAGGTACTGTTTACACTACCAATAGAAGGGTTTGGGAACACGATGAAGTCTTTAAAGAATATCTGACAAGGGTTAGGGCCTATGCCATTGATATGGAAACAGCCACCATTTTTACAGTAGGGTTTTACAATAAAATTCCAACGGGTGCATTGTTATTGGTGAGTGATCAGCCCATGATTCCAGACGGTGTAAAAACAGAAGCTAGTGATAAATTAGTTACTGCTGAATACGTAGAAAAGCACCTGAAAATTGGGATTGATTCTTTGAAGCAATTAATCAACAAAGGCCAAACGGTTAGGCACTTGCGTTTCTAATCAATCCTTCCAAAGAAAAGGGAAAAGAATAATGGCTAGGGCGATGACTAATATGTCAAGACCCACCAGCATCATCACCATTTGCCATAAACCAGCTTGAATTACAGCTGAGAAAGCGGCAGTGGAGATTTTCATGAGAATGAGTAGCTGAGGAATGATAATGGGGAATCCCATAATGGCCATCAGCGCAGCCTGTTGTTGTGCCTTAGCGGCTATTGCAGCTAGGAAGGTAAATACCAAGCTCAAGCTGATGCCGCCCAAACAAACAATTCCCAAGAAACGCCAACCATATTCAATGGGGTTGCCCAGCAAGACCGTGAAAATGGCCAAACTCAAGCAGCTCATCACCAACATCAAAATGGCATTGAAAATGAGTTTGGATAAAACAAAATCTCTAGCCCCTGCAATGGAATAAAAATAAAGCATCTTGCCCCTGCTTTCTGCCAGAAAACTCTTGGCTACAGCATTGACACAAACAAATAATTGAATCACCCAGAACAAACCATTCCAAACCTTGTCTTCGGGTTGCCCCATAGATAAATAGACTACAAATATGGTAGACGCCACATACAAGAATATGCCATACAAGGTATACTGTTGGCGGGTTTCCAGTAATAGGTCTTTACGGATCAATGCTAAAATGGGGTGTTGCTTATTCATGGGCGCATTTGCGGCATCTAGGTTCGTAAACATCTTTTTCTCCAAGAAGCACTTGGGGGCCTTCTGCCTTAAGGCGATAAGAAATATTAGCAATATTGCCACACCTCACACAGATGGCGTGTAATTTGGTAATATAATCGGCCACGGCCAATAAATTGGGCATTTGACCAAAAGGGTTTCCCTTATAATCCATATCAAGACCCGCCACAATTACCCTTGTTCCTCTTTGGGCTAGGGTTTCACAAACATGCATGATCTGGTCGTCAAAAAACTGAGCCTCATCAATACCAATTACATCAACCCCTTCGGCCATCAGCAAAATGGTTTGAGAATTATCAATGGGGGTTGATTGAATGGCATTGCTGTCATGACTGACTACTTTGGACTCGTCATAACGAACATCAATAGCAGGTTTAAAAATCTCCACTTTTAAATTAGCAATTCTGGCCCTTTTCAATCTTCGGATCAATTCCTCTGTTTTGCCACTGAACATGCTGCCACAAATCACTTCAATCCATCCCCTCCGCTCGCCGGATATATTTGGTTCTATGAACATTTGAATAATAAATTAGGTAAAAAGGCGTTTGATGAATAGCACTTCCCGGCTTTCAACACCTCAAATGTATTACATACAATGGAAAGAGTGGGTACACTAATAGATAAACTGAAAGAACAATTTGTTCAGGAGGCAGGAGCAGACAATATGTTGTTGACTGTTCAGATGTTATTTTCAGAATTGCAAGAGCGCGCATCCAATACCCATGGAAAGGGAGCGGTATCTGTTATGATGCCGGGTTCTAGGATCTCAGCCAAAGAAACAACCCCATCTTCCAAACCCAAGAATAACCTCAAAAAAGCTGAATTGAGTGGTTGGTTGTTTCAAATGGAATTAGACATTCCTGATCCTTTGGAACAGAATGCTGTTAGTATGGAATTGGAGCCTGCCAAGGAGGAAACTATGGTGGAGGATCCCATTCATCAAACCCAAGATTTATTGGATCTAAATATTGCAGAAGCTGCTATAGTGGAAGAGCCACTAGCAGAACAGGCCCTATTGAAAGAAATGTATGAGCTCAATGACCTACATGCCGACCAAGGACTGGCTTTGAATGAACAGCTTAAAACAGAAAAACAGGAATTGGCCAATAATTTTCAAGACACTCCCATTGTAGACCTGAAAAAAGCCATTGGGATCAATGATCGTTACTTGTTTATCAATGAACTTTTCCGTGGCGATGAAACCATGTTCGAACGCAGTTTAAAAACCATTAATAGTTTTGCCATTTTTCCAGAAGCCCATTATTGGATTCAAAGAGAATTAAAAGTAAAGCTTGGGTGGAACGAACGTTCAGAGATTGTGGGTCATTTTGATCAATTGGTCAAAAGACGATTTGCTTGAATATAATCTAAGATGGTTTTGGTAGCTCCCGCTTTAGCAAACACATAATTTTTGGTAGCTACTGAAGCTTGCTGATAGGCGGATGCATCTTCAAGTAATGTTACTAATTCTGCTTCTAACTCCAAGGCATTTTCAACACTAATACATCCCCCGTTTTCCACTAATGATACTGCTTCAAAGTATTTGTCATAGATAGGTCCAATTAAAACTGGTTTGCCATAAACAGCTGCTTCCAATACATTGTGAACACCGTCACCACCAAAGCCTCCACCCACCAAGCAAATGGTACCATAACGATACAATCGCGTTAGCATGCCATAATTATTGACAATTAGCACTTGCACATGGTTGGGTGCTTTCCCCCCTAAAAATAGTGCTAGGTAATCCGAATATAACATGGCATTGGGATACCATTTTAGGCATTCCTCTAATCTTTCTGCTATAATTTCATGTGGTGCAATAATGGCAAATACTTGAGGATTGGCGTGCAAAAAATGGTTTAATTCTTCATCGTCCTCAGCCCAGGTACTTCCTGCAACCAATACTTGTCTATTCTTGCTAAAATGTTCAATGGAATCAATGGGTTCAAAGTCTTGAACAATACTGATGACCCTATCAAAACGGGTATCGCCACTAATACTGGATTTGCTTTCTAAGCCAATGCTTTTGAGTAAATCAAATGAGCTTTGTTCTTGTACAAAAAGGTGGCTGAAATGGGATAATAATTTTCTATAAAATCCCCCATAAAATTGAAAGAAAACTTGCGATTGTCTAAAAATGCCAGAGACCAATAACATGGGAATCTTTCTTTTAGAAGCTTCTAAACTATAGTAATACCAGAACTCATATTTTACAAATAAGACCAAACTGGGATTTACTACATCATAAAATCTTTTGGCATTGATTGGGCCATCCATGGGTAAATAGCATACATGATTGGCCCCTTCATAATTTTTACGCACTTCATATCCAGAAGGGGAAAAAAAACTCAATAAAATATAATAGTTGGGGTATCGTTTTTTTAAAGATTCCAATAAAGGGCGGCCCTGTTCAAATTCTCCCAATGAAGCACAGTGCATCCAAATAATGGGAGCATGGTTTTCTTTAAGTGCATGTTCAATTGATGGGAAAATTCCCTTTCTTCCCTTAACCCATTTTTTTGCTTTTTCGTTAAAAAAAGCAAGGATTCGAGCTGCTAATGGATAGGCAAAAAGGAATATTTGATAGAATAGCTTCATATCTTGTACAGAATTGTAAAATAACACAATAATTGCCAGCTTTTCAGGGATATTCCCATAGTGGCTAATTCTAATTTGATTTTATTTTGACGTAGTTTTGCAGCACAATCAAACTGATAGACTATGCGGCCAATCCAAATGGTGGACACCAAAAACCAGTATTTGAAAATCAAAACAGAAGTTGATGCCGCCATTCATGAAGTCTTGGATTCTGCTGCCTATATTAATGGTAAAGCCGTTCAAGATTTTACAGCTGCATTAAATCAATATCAGGGTGCTGGTTATACCATTCCTTGTGCCAATGGTACTGATGCCTTGCAAATTGCTATGATGGCATTGGATTTGCAACCAGGAGACGAAGTAATCACACCTTCCTTTACCTATATAGCTACTACAGAAGTGGTGGCATTGCTGAAATTAAAGCCGGTTTTTGTTGAAGTGGATCCCCAAACTTTTTGCATGGATGCTGAGGCTTTACGTAAAGCCATTACGCCCAAAACAAAAGCCATTGTACCTGTGCATTTGTATGGTCACGCAGCACCCATGGAAGCTATTATGGCCATTGCCCAAGAATTTGGACTTGCTGTGATTGAAGACAATGCGCAGGCTATTGGTGCTGACTACCAATTTGCAGATGGAAGCGTTAAAAAAACTGGAACTATTGGAACTATTGGAACTACTTCTTTTTATCCAAGTAAAAACCTAGGGGCCTACGGCGATGGTGGCGCCATTTTTACCAATGACGCTGATTTAGCGCATAAGATGAAAATGATTGCCAATCACGGTCAGCAAACCAGGTATTACCATGAAATGGTGGGTTGTAATTCTCGCTTAGACAGTATACAAGCAGCCATTTTAAATGTAAAACTGAAGGAACTAGATAAATACATTGTTGCCAGACAAACAGCTGCCAGTTTTTATAATGCAGCTTTTGCTAGTCAAGAACAGATCACAACACCATTTGTGGCATCCTATAGCAACCACGTGTATCACCAATACACCCTTTTATTAGAAGGGGTAGATAGGGATGGATTGGTAGCTCATTTAGCAGAGAAGAAAATCCCGTCCATGATCTATTATCCAGTACCAGGGCATCGCCAAAAAATGTTTTCTGCATTTGACTTGCCTAATTTGGATTTAAAAACAACCGACTGGCTCACTGAAAGGGTAATTTCTTTACCCATACATACAGAGTTAGATATGGAACAATTGTCTTATATTACAGAGAATTTATTAGCTTATATAAACCGTTAATTATGCGTATAGCTGTTGTAGGTACCGGATATGTTGGATTAGTATCAGGAACCTGTTTTGCCGAGACAGGAATCAAAGTCACTTGCGTTGACATTGATCCAAAAAAAGTTGCCAAATTGTCCAATGGCGAGATTACCATCTATGAGCCAGGTTTAGAGAAAATCTTCCTGCGTAATACACGAGAGGGGCGTTTAAAATTCACAACCAATTTGGAAGAAGGTATTAAGGATGCAGAAATTATTTTTCTGGCCCTACCAACTCCTCCCGGTGCTGATGGTTCAGCTGATTTAAAATACATTTTAGGCGTTGCCAATGACCTTGGTAAAATCCTAACTGACTATAAAGTTATCGTAGACAAGAGTACGGTTCCTGTTGGAACAGCTGCTAAAGTAAGGGCTGCTATTGCGGCCAACTTTAAAGGTGATTTTGACGTTGTATCAAACCCAGAGTTCCTGCGTGAAGGTGTGGCGGTAGATGACTTTATGAAACCTGACCGTGTGGTAATTGGTGCTAGTTCTGATAGAGCGCGCAAGGTAATGGGCGATTTATATGCACCATTTGTGCGTCAGGGTAACCCCATCATCTATATGGATGAAAAATCTGCCGAGTTAACCAAGTATGCTGCTAATAGTTTCTTGGCAACCAAAATTTCATTCATGAATGAAGTAGCGGTGCTTTGTGAAAAGGTTGGAGCCGATGTAGACATGGTTCGTAAAGGAATTGGTAGCGATGACCGTATTGGTAAGCGTTTCTTATTCCCAGGTATTGGATATGGTGGTAGCTGTTTCCCTAAAGACGTTCAGGCTTTGATTATGTCTTCAGAAGAAGTGGGCTACAATTTCCAGATTCTAAAAGCGGTAGAAGACGTAAATGAAAAACAGAAATTGCATTTGATGCCAAAAATCAATGCCTATTTCAATAATGATCTAAAAGGCAAACATTTTGCTTTATGGGGATTGGCTTTCAAACCCAATACAGATGATATTCGTGAAGCACCAGCTTTATATATTATCAAAGCCCTAACTGCAGCAGGTGCAACGGTTACAGCTTATGATCCAGAAGCTATGCCAAATGTGCAAGCACAAATTGGTCACGTAGCCAACTATGCTAACGACCAATATAGTTGTTTGGCTGGCGCCGATGCACTAATCATTGCCACTGAGTGGAGTGAGTTCAGAACACCTGATTTTGAAATCATTGATAGCAAACTGAAAAACAAAGTCATCTTTGATGGTCGTAACCTGTTTGAGAACAAGCAGATTAAAGAACTAGGATATTATTATGAAAGCATTGGTAGACCTTAAACTTTAAACTATGTCACAGAAAAGAATATTAATCACTGGTGCAGCTGGTTTCTTGGGTTCACACCTTTGCGACCGTTTTATCAAAGAAGGTTATCATGTCATTGGCATGGATAACTTGATTACAGGTGATATCCGCAATATTGAACACTTGTTCAAACTGGAAAATTTTGAATTTTATCACCACGATGTATCCAAATATATTCATGTACCAGGGCATTTGGATTATATCCTACATTTTGCTTCTCCAGCTAGTCCTATTGACTATTTGAAAATTCCTATTCAAACCCTGAAAGTGGGTGCGTTAGGAACACATAACTGTCTTGGATTGGCTAAAGCAAAAGGTGCTAGAATGTTGGTGGCTTCAACTAGTGAAGTGTATGGAGATCCAGCTGTGCATCCACAAACAGAAGAGTACTGGGGTAATGTAAACCCAGTTGGTCCTAGGGGTGTGTATGATGAAGCCAAGCGCTTTATGGAATCCATTACTAGGGCTTATTATACTTTCCATGGTGTTGAGACTAGGATTATCCGCATCTTTAATACCTATGGTCCTCGTATGCGACTCAATGATGGTAGAGCTTTGCCTGCATTCATTGGACAAGCATTGCGTGGTGAAGACCTAACCGTTTTTGGTGATGGTAGTCAAACCCGTTCTTTCTGTTATGTGGACGATTTAGTTGAAGGCATTTACAGATTGTTGATGAGTGATTATACCATGCCGGTAAATATTGGAAACCCCAATGAAATCACTTTGAAAGATTTTGCAGAAGAAGTGTTGAAACTAACTGGTTCTTCTGTGAAAATCATTTACAAGGATTTGCCTGTGGATGATCCTAAGCAACGTAAACCAGATATTACCAAGGCCAAACAATTGTTGGGCTGGGAACCTAAGGTTGATAGGGCAGAAGGTTTGAAAAAAACTTATGACTACTTTAAGTCTTTACCAAAAGAAGAGTGGTCCAAGCAACCCAAAGAATTTGTAAGTTCTAAATAAGATTCTTTTACATTAGAAAAGGGCCAATCCGGAATTCCGTTTGGCCCTTTTTTGTACCATCAAATTGAAAATATGTCTAAGCCATTGATTGTTGTTACGGGAAAGAATGGGCAATTAGGTTGGGAGATTCAGCAACTGGTTGCAGATTATGCAGAAGCATTTGAGTTTATGTTTACGGGTAGGGAGGATTTGGATCTGTCAAAGCCTGAAACCATAGCGCCATTTTTTAAAAATCACCAACCTGATTATTTTATCAATTGTGCGGCTTATACGGCAGTGGATAAGGCTGAGACCGAGCAGGCATTGGCGTTTACTACCAATGCCGAGTCGGTGGGTTTAATTGCACAGCAATGTGCATTGGTTAATGCTAAGTTGATTACCATTTCTACGGATTATGTGTTTGATGGCAATGGTACAAGCCCTTATACTATTCATACGGCTACCAATCCTGTCAATTATTATGGTCATTCCAAATGGATGGGTGAACAATTGGCTTTGAATAATTGCTCTCAGAGCATTGTGATCAGAACTTCTTGGGTGTATAGCGTGCATGGCAATAATTTTGTCAAGACTATGTTGCGTTTGATGAATGATCGGCCGGAGTTAAAGGTAGTGGCGGATCAGATTGGTTCTCCTACTTATGCGGCGGATTTGGCGGAAGCGATATTGAAAATTATTGTGAGTATAGAGAGAGGGAATGCGCATTATGGCGTGTATCAGTTTAGCAATACGGGGGTGATTTCTTGGTGTGATTTTGCTGGGGCTATTGGGATGATTGCGGGGAAGGACACTAAAGTTTTGCCGATAGCGTCTGCTGAGTATCCTACTCCGGCTAAGAGGCCGAGTTATTCAGTGATGGATACCAGTGATTTGGTGCGGGATTATGGAATTGAGTTGAAGGGGTGGAAGGAGAGTTTGGGGAGATGTATTGGGAAGATGTAGGATGATTTTTTGAAAGGAACCGGTGGTTCCTTTTTTGTTGGGGGGAGGTGTCCAGCATATTTTTAATTAGAGGGTAATTTTCGTCCAGCATTGCTGCGCCGCTGGGGATGAGCTCCCTTCGGTCGCATAATTGATGAGAGGGTAATTTTCGTCCAGCATTGCTGCGCTCGCTGGGGTAGGAGCTCCCTTCGGTCGCATTTCTAATTTGAGGGTAATTTTTCCGCCAGCATTGCTTCGCTCGCTGGGGTAGGAGCTCCCTTCGGTCGCATTTTTAATTTAAGGGTAATTTTTCCTCCAGCATTGCTGCGCTCGCTGGGGCGTT
>CAIZMD010000708.1 GCA_903933995.1 uncultured Bacteroidota bacterium | reverse complement strand
TTACCCATGAAGAAGATATTGCTGGTTATGCTCATAGAATTGTCCGATTAAGAGACGGATTAATTGAAAGTGATAGGGTCAAATCTGAAGACATGGTAACACATCACAGTCATTAATGCCAAAAAGTAGAGAAATTGTGGAGAGAAGTGATTCTCTCCTTTTTTATTTCTGAACCTTTAAAAATTACTTTTGTTAGGTAGGGTAGAGATAAATACAAGGACATTATGGCAATGAAGATTTATACCAAAACCGGTGACTTGGGTAAAACCAGTTTGATTGGTGGAACCAAAGTGGCCAAAAGCCATATTCGGATTGATACTTACGGAACAATTGATGAACTCAACTCATATATTGGCTTGTTGGGAGACCATTTAACAGATGCTCGTTCCAAAGCAACCCTTACAGAAGTGCAGGACCGCTTGTTTACTATTGGTTCTTCCCTAGCCTGTGATCCAGAAAAAGAGCCCATGATGAAGATTCCAGATTTAAAGGAATCGGATATCCTGTTTTTGGAAAAAGAAATTGATAGCATGAATGAGCTCTTGCCAGCCATGAAGTTTTTTATTCTTCCAGGAGGGCATCCCGCTATTTCAACCGCGCACGTTGCACGTTGTGTATGTAGAAGATCAGAAAGGTGTTGTGTAAATATGATGGAACACGAATTGTTTGTAGATCCGCTGGTGATTAAATATTTAAATCGCTTGAGCGATTATTTATTCCAGTTAGGCAGATATATTGGGCATTTACTACAAGTGCCAGAAAAGCCATGGAGGCCAAGACTGTCTTAAACCATCAATGATTACTAGGGTTCTATGATTAACCCGTCTTTCATAAATAAACTGCGGTCACTCATGGCGGCCAATTCTTCATTGTGGGTCACAATCAAAAAAGTTTGTTGGAACTCGTTTCTCAATGACACAAATAAATCATGCAATTCTTTGGCATTCTTACTATCTAAATTACCGGTAGGTTCGTCAGCAAATACAATCACTGGTTGATTGATTAGTGCCCTGGCTACGGCTACTCTTTGTTGTTCACCACCTGAAAGCTCCTGTGGTTTATGCTCTTTTCTGTTAACCAGACCCATTTTTTCTAGCAAAGCGGCTGCTTGCTCTTCCACTTCCTTTCTTTTTCTTCCAGCAATCCATCCGGGAATACAAACATTTTCTAAAGCAGAAAATTCGGGTAACAAATGGTGAAACTGGAATACAAATCCAATATGCTTGTTTCTAAAAGCGGCTAATTCCTTTCCTTTTAGCTTCTCTACAGACTGGCCATTGATACTAATGGTTCCGGTATCTGCCCTGTCTAAAGTGCCCAAAATATGGAGCAAACTACTCTTGCCAGCACCGGAAGAACCCAAAATACTGACTATTTCACCCCTATTAACAGAAATGTCTACTCCCTTTAATACAGAAAGTTGGCCATAGGACTTGGTAATATGATCTGCTTTAAGCATTTGATTCAGTATGGGTTATATATGCAAACCTACAAAAGCAAGACCATCTCAGACCAAATTTGGGGATTTATTTGCACATCCTTGAAAACTTGGGTTGGGTTGTTTACTTTATACGGTTACATTTGCAAAAATTTTAAAGACATGTTCTGGACATTAGAATTAGCAAGTTATCTGGAAGAAGCTCCCTGGCCTGCTACCAAAGATGAATTGATTGACTATTCAATTCGTAGCGGTGCACCCATTGAAGTGGTAGAAAACCTGCAAGAATTGGAAGACGAGGGAGAAGTGTACGAGAGCATTGAAGACATCTGGCCTGACTATCCAAGTCAAGAAGATTTCATGTTCAACGAAGACGAATACTAAACCCTTTGGGTGTAGACCATAGTCAATGCAAGAAGCCATTCCTTTGGAGTGGCTTCTTGCATGTAAGTATATGGAGTTGCTAACTATTCTTTTTGGGGAAAGTGAATTTGAAATAGAGTAGAACAAGTGATAATATAAATATGATACTATTGGCAATGATCACTGGTAGTAATTTTAAATAGATGCCATAGACCAGCCAAACAATCACGCTAGTAAACACAATCAATAGCATACCCAAACTCAAGTCTCCTACACTTTTTGTTTTCCAAGCTAGCCATACCTGTGGTATAAAAGTAACTGAGCTCAAAAAAGCTCCAAACAATCCAACCCATTCAATGATTTGATCCCAGTTCATAGTACTTGATTTAATTTAATGATTAATCCAGCATCATTTCTTTTGCGTGTTCTATGGCAGCTGCAGAAGGGGTTTCACCACCTAACATTCTAGCAATGGCATTCATAGATTCTGACTTTTCCAAAAGCTTTAGATTGGTTTTAATCCTATTGCCTTGGTTTTCTTTATACACGTAAAAATGCGCAGATGCTTTGCCCGCAATTTGTGGTTGATGGGTAATACAAATAATCTGTCTTTTCTTAGACAGCTCTTTCATGATCAATCCAACTTGTTTGGCAGCTTCACCAGAAATACCCGTATCAATTTCGTCAAAGATCAAGGTAGCAAGGTCTATTGACTCAGCTACCAAAGATTTAATGCAAAGCATGAGCCTACTTAATTCACCACCACTAGCCACTTTTCTAATGGGTTCAAATCTATTGCTTTTGTTGGCGTCAAATAAGAATTCTATTTGGTCATGGCCAAATGCCTGAAGTTGCTGTGTTGGATCTATGGTAATTTTTAATCTAGCATTGGGCATGCCTACTTGATGCAACAATGCGTTTACTTTTGATGCCAGTGGTTCTTGTTGCGCCTTTCTTGCTGCACTCAATTCATTGGCTGCATGAACCGCTTTTTTGGCAAGGGCTTCAACAGCAAGGGTAGTTGCTGTAATGGTATCATCAATTTGTAAAACAGCTTCTAATTTGGAAGCTAAACTTTCTTGAATGGTTAAAAGTTCTTGGGTGGTTTTTACGCCATGCTTTTTTAACAAGCGATAACCCACAGTCAATCGCTCATTGATCCATTCAATTCTTTTTTCATCAAAATACACTTTCCCATTCAAGCTCCCAATCTCGTCAGCAATATCTTGTAACTCTACTTGGCTACTATGCAGTCTATCAATGATGCTTTGTAAAGAAGTATGATAACCGCTATAGGATTGTAATTGGTTGATCCATTGTTTGAACAAAGGCAGAACGGGTTGGTCCGATTCTTCTAATTCAAATTG
>CAIZMD010000707.1 GCA_903933995.1 uncultured Bacteroidota bacterium | reverse complement strand
TATTTACCTAGGTCATAAAAACGCCAGTTGGTACTAAAGTCTTTTTTAATAGGTTGGTTGGTAATAATGGCTCTTAATAGTTCAATAGGCATACTGCCTTCTGAGTAGATTGCGTCATTGTATTGTTTCAGCGTCAGTTTCTTTTTGTTGTCTACCAATTCTTTTTTCATGGCATACAGTTGCATACCTCCTGTCATATAAGCCAATTGGTATAAGGGAGGATAACTACCCACAAATGACCTACGTACTTCACCTTCTGCATTGGCTTTTTCAAAACCAACACGATCAACCAAAAAGTCAACGCATTGTTTGGGTGTCCAATTGCCTAGGTGAAAATTCAAAGAGAAAATAATTCTAGCACAACGGTGCATTCTCCAGAACAACATACCAATGCGTTCTTCTGGGGTTCTAGGAAATTTCAAATCCCATAATAACAACTCCCAATACAGGGCGCTACCTTCTACCCAAAATGGGGTATTGGTACCTAATAAATCTCTTCTGTAAACTTTGTTCCTAGCAGACATATAACCCTGTAAGTGGTGGCCAGCAATGAGTTCATGGTGTACCGTAGCCCTTGAAAAAGCAGGGTTATTGCCTCTCATGCTCATGAGTTTTTCTTCATAACCCATGGTGCTGGTGGGATAAGAAATGGTCAAGGTTTC
The DNA here is from genome assembly GCA_903933995.1 of uncultured Bacteroidota bacterium. Classification (GTDB taxonomy): domain Bacteria; phylum Bacteroidota; class Bacteroidia; order Chitinophagales; family Chitinophagaceae; genus Sediminibacterium. The sequence goes on along the minus strand of CAIZMD010000707.1, from coordinate 2,561 downwards.
ACCTCCTGTAAAGAATGGATTAACCAATTGTTGTTCTGGGCTCATCATCATCACCCTCCAACTTTCTTCAGATAGTTCTGGAATGGTGAGTAGGTTATTCTTCTTCAAAAAATCAATGGACTGTTTGTAGAGTTCATACATTTCTTGAGGCTGTTTACCCGGCTCCACAAAAGTATTTTTCACTTTTTCTTGAGCTGCTTTCCAATTAGTACCAAAGCCCATTTCTTTGGATGCTTTTAATAATTCCGCATCGCAATAAGCAAATTCTTTATTGGCAATTTCTATTAATTCTTCAGGTGTATAAGGAATGTATTCTCTTTTTAATTGTTTTACCAATTCATCTCTACCAACAGAAATGCCCGTGATGCCACTGCCGTCATCTTTGGGTTTTATATCCATATTCTTGCCCTTTCCTCTGAGCGCGGTTGCATACGAAGCCAAACTACTGTCTAAATCGGAATAGGTTTTTGGTACCCACCAACTATACATGGGGTCATAGCCATTGTAAAAATCAAAAGTATTTTTTAGTGCAAACTGCAATGCTTTCACTGCATCAATAGCTAGTGAAGCAAGCTTGCTATCCATGGGTTCTTCTTTTTGTAAATCGGCTTTAGCCTTTAAAACCGTTTTACGAATATCATTCATGTCTTTGGCTACGGCTTCACCATTTACATTCAAACCCCTTCTGCGCGGCTTTTCTAAATTGTAAATATTGTCTGAGAAGGGTAGTAGTCTACTAATTTTTGCATAGGCTTCATGCTCTTTGATCAAAGCGTCTTTGGCGTCATCAACTATTCTTTTAAATAAGATATAATCAACCTTACCATAAATGCTAATCTTATCAAAATTAATGGCGTCCATTTTCTTCTCATAGTCTGCTATCAATTCTAGCATTCGCGCTCTTCTTTCTGGAGAATTATAAGTGGTATTTAATTGTTGCCCTCCTCTTCCGCCACCACCAAAACCAAAACTGGGCGATGTGGCATAGAAACGAGTGATATTTCCCATATCGGCTCGGTATTGAACCATCAAATCATGTAATTCACTGCTTTGCAAATACAAACTGCTATTACTTGGTTGGCTGTTTACTTGCTGAGTCAACAAAACGCCAACCAGCAGGAACACTTGTAGGATCATTTTTTTCATGGCTTGAATATAATTCAAGTCAATTAGATTATTAAGTAAAATCGGTGGGTAAGCCAAGAAAATAGAATCACTTAACTTACAGCTATCATTGAATGCCAAAGCAATATGAAACACTTAATTATATCCCTGTTTTGTTTGATTCCTATTTTTGGGCTTTTGGCTCAATCCAAAACCAAGACCAAACCCAATATAGTTTTCTTGTTGGTTGACGATATGGGATATGGGGAATGCGGTTTCAATGGGGGCAAAATCATTAAAACACCGGTGATTGATCAGCTTGCAGTGGGCGGTGCCATTTTAGAAAATAATTATGTACAACCTGTTTGTTCTCCCACTAGGTCTTGTTTGTTAACTGGTCGATACCCAACCCATACAGGTGTTTATGGTATCATCGCCCCAGGCGCAGTTGGGCTACCCTTGAATGAAAGAACGTTGGCTACTGCCCTGAAAGAAGCTGGTTATACTACAGCAATTTTGGGCAAATGGCATTTGGGAGAAACAGACAAACAATACCAACCCAATGCCCGGGGATTTGATTATCAATACGGACATTTTTTTGGCAATATTGACTACTTCAGTCATGCTAGAAATGAAGTACCCGACTGGTATCGCAATGGTGTTCCCATAAAAGAGGAAGGCTATTCTACACAATTAATTGCCAAAGAAGCGTGTAAGTTGATTGAGACCAATGATCAGAAGAAACCGTTTTTTCTATACGTACCTTTTAACGGCATCCATTCCCCATTCCAAGTTCCAGATGCCTATTTAAAAGCCTATCCCAACTTAAGTGGAAACAGGCAAAAGCTAGCTGGTATGTTGGCTGCTGTGGATGAAGCCATTGGTCAAATTCTGCAATCCTTAGAAAAATCAGGGATGAGAGAAAATACATTAATTGTTTTTTCAAGTGATAATGGGGCACCACAGCCAGGTGATAATACACCACTGCGCGATTATAAAGCTACTGTTTATGAAGGTGGTATTAGAGCTGCATCCTTTGTTAATTGGCCTGGAAAAGTAGCAGCTCAACAACGCATTAAAGAACCCATGCACACAGTGGATTGGTATCCTACTTTAATTGGACTTGCAGGTGGATCATTGAAACAAACCCTGCCCATAGATGGATTAGATGTTTGGCCCATGATTACGCAGCAAAAATCTTCTCCGCATGATGCCATATTATCTGTTTCCAACCGAGGAACCAGTTTGGTAGCTATTCGTATGGGTAATTGGAAATTGATTGTACTAGATATGACTGGGATTGCTGTGGGCAGTAAAATTAGCAATAGATACGAGCCAGTTGCGCTGTTTAATTTGGCAGATGATCCGAGTGAGAAAAAGAATTTGGCAGCGGAACAAACAGAAAAAGTTGCCTTGCTGCAAGCAAAACTAAAACAACTATTGGCAGGTGCAGTGCC
>CAIZMD010000706.1 GCA_903933995.1 uncultured Bacteroidota bacterium | reverse complement strand
CAAGATAATAATGCTTTTACACTTTCGCAATTAAATGGCAAACCAACTGTTATTGGAATGATATTTACACATTGTACGTTTGCTTGTCCTAAATTGACTGGGGATATAAAAAGCATTGAGACTGCTTTAAAAACAAATGAAGGAAAAGTAAATTTTGTGTTAGTTAGTTTTGATTCAGACCGAGATGACGCAGCTAGGCTAAAATCATTTTCAAAAGAAATGGGATTAAATTCTAATTGGATATTATTGCATGGCAACAAAGAAACAGTCAGAACATTATCCGTTCTTCTAAATGTGCAATTCGAAAAAGATGCTGATGGTAATTTTTCACATAGCAATCTAATTTCCATACTAGATAAAAAGGGTGTATTGCAATATCAAAAGGAAGGATTAGGCGCTGAACAAACTACCACTATAAAAACTATTCAGACTCTGGTAAATTAAACACAAATGAATTTATTAAAAACATACCTGTTTTTAATAACATGACTGAAAACATAAAACAGTGTTGATTCCTGATTTATTTTCACCGTATTATGCGTTAAACAGCTTATAATTTTTATACATTTAAAATTAACAACAATGCTTTCAAAATCGCAAGCCAAGGTATTCTTTCTGGGTGGCACCATTGTAACATTTGTAATCTTTCTAGGACTATCCTGGAATTCACTCAGTAAGGAAGTTCCTAAAAGAACACACGAAGAAAATCTCTCTGCTCAAGTTGTTGCTGGTAAACATATTTGGGAAAAGAACAATTGTATGGGCTGCCATACTATTCTAGGTGAAGGCGCTTATTATGCACCAGAGCTAACCAAAGTGTATGAACGCAGAGGAGAAAGCTATATCAAAGTTGCTCTGATGACTAAAACTCCTTGGCAACCAAGGGGCAGAAAAATGGTAGCATATGGCATGAACGAACAAGATGCAAATGATGTGGTTGCATTTTTAAAGTGGATTGGAGAAATTGATTTGAATGGATTTCCTCCAAAACCAGACTTAAAGAAATAATCCTCTAACAATTAAACATTAAAACATGAAATATAAATCACAAAAAGTAGCCTATTGGTTTTTTGCCTATTCCATGTTACTCTTGGTTTTACAAATTATTTACGGGTTTATTATGGGATTTGCCCATATGGGTTATGATACACTTCATCCGGTAATTGCTTTCAATACTGCCAGAGCAGTGCACACTAATCTGTTAGTTGTTTGGCTTTTATCTGGTTTTATGGGTGCCGCTTACTATATTATTCCTGAAGAAGCAGAATATGAATTGGTCAACGTTAAACTTGCTTATATCCAATTGATTACTTTGGCATTAGTGGGTGTTACTGCTGTTATTGGCTACCACTTCAACTATTGGGAAGGAAGAAAATTTTTAGAAATCCCTCGCCCATTAGACTGGTTAGTGGTTGCTAACGTATTAACTTTTCTTGGAATTATCCTAACAACACTTTTCAAAGGGAAAAAGCGAACAACCACTTCATTGGTACTTACTATGGGCTTAGTCTTTGCAGCACTACTCTATTTACCAGGAATGATTTGGTTCGATAATCAAACTATGGATAGTTTTTTCCGTTGGTGGGTAGTGCATCTGTGGGTAGAAGGAGTTTGGGAATTGATTATGGGAGGTATCCTTGCATTCTTATTAATTAAGATCACAGGAGTAGATAGAGAAGTGATAGAAAAATGGCTATACGTGATTGTAGGATTAACCTTTATTTCGGGGATCCTTGGAACTGGGCACCACTACTATTATATTGGTGTGGGCAAAATTTGGCTGATTGTAGGAGGAATTTTTTCGGCCCTTGAACCATTGGCATTTTTGGGGATGGCTTTGTTTGCTATAGCGATGTATCGCAAAGGAGAGAAAAAACATCCAAATAAAATAGCTTTGAGTTGGACACTGGGAACAGCCATTGTTTCTTTTGTAGGTGCCGGTCTTTTGGGGTTAGCACAT
>CAIZMD010000705.1 GCA_903933995.1 uncultured Bacteroidota bacterium | reverse complement strand
TTCTCAAAAATCTTGGTTCTCTGTTTATACCGATTCGGCTACTATGGTCCAAGACGGCGCCGCCATTACCAAGGCATTTATTGCCGATATTAAAAAGATCAAACCAAGCATTAACCTAGACGTAACAGCCGTTTTGAATACCACACCCTATTTGATTTATTTTGATGGGCAAGGAGCTGTGAAAACCGCTAACCTTCCTATTTGGGCACAGGTAATTCCACAGCAACAACAATTTTTTTATGAAGTAGCTGGCGGTGAAGCTGCTGGTAAAACTGCTTTTGGTTTGTTTTTCAACGGATTTTACCTACCCCATGAATTAGGTCATGGTGTAGAGGAGGCTATTCGCGGAAACTTAAAAGGCTCTTATGAAGAAGAATATTTTGCCAATACCGTTTCCATGCTTTGGTGGAAAAAACAAGGAAGGGAAAAAGAACTAAAAGCCTGCTATGATGCGGCTAAAACCATGTTTGCCAAACTACCCAATCCCGTTCCTGCAGATATGACCATCCAGGCTTATTTTGGTAAGAACTATGAACAGGCTACTCAGAATCCTTATGTGTATGGTTATATGCAGTTCAAACAGTTTATTCAAATATATGAGGACAAGCAATTGCCCGATTTCAACGGGTTTATGCAAAAATATTTTGCTGACCACCAGAAGAAATAATGACAAATTCCTCTCCGGCTCCAAGTCTTAGTTCCTATCAGAAACTAGTCATTTTTTTATTGGCCATCACACAATTCACGGTGGTATTGGATTTTATGGTCATGTCTCCCTTGGGAGATATCATGATGAAATCCATGAATATCAATACTGCCCAATTTGGTGTGGCCGTATCGGCTTATGCTTTTAGTGCAGGCATTTCCGGATTAATGACTGCTGGCTTTGCCGATAAATACGATCGGAAAAAACTGCTCTTGTTTTTTTATTCTGGTTTTGTGATTGGTACTTTTTTCTGTGCCATTGCACCCAATCATTTTTGGTTGGTAGCTGCTAGAATTGTTACAGGAATTTTTGGTGGGGTTATTGGTTCTATCTCTCTGGCTATTGTGGCTGACTTATTTGATTTTCAGCAGCGGGGTAAAGTCATGGGTTTTATTCAAATGGGTTTTGGCGTGAGTCAGGTCATGGGTATTCCTATTGGCTTGTATATTGCTAATCAGTGGGGGTGGCATGTTCCCTTCTTAGCCATCGCCGCACTAGCGGCCATCATTGCCATTGTCATATTCATTAAGCTAAAACCATTAACTGCGCATTTGGCACTGCAACAAGAACACTCCGTAGTGAAACACTTATTGCATACCATTACTTTAAAAAATCACCGGATTGGATTTATGGCAACGGCTCTATTGTCTATTGGTGGTTTTATGATGATGCCTTTTGGTTCTGCATTTGCCATCAACAATTTAAAAATTAGCACAGAGCAATTGCCCTTGCTATTCATGGTTACTGGTGTGGCTGCTTTAATTTCAATGCCCTTGATTGGAAAGATGAGTGATCGAGTTGATCGATTTAAAATCTTTGCAATTGCCACATTAGTTGCAGCAGTAGTGATCAATATTTACGCTCATTATTCTGCAACAGCATTCTGGTTGGTAATGGTGACTAATGTTTGTATGATGGTAGCCATCATGAGTAGGATGGTTCCTG
>CAIZMD010000704.1 GCA_903933995.1 uncultured Bacteroidota bacterium | reverse complement strand
ATCCTACTTTAATTGGACTTGCAGGTGGATCATTGAAACAAACATTACCCATAGATGGATTAGATGTTTGGCCCATGATTACGCAGCAAAAATCTTCTCCGCATGATGCCATATTATCTGTTTCCAACCGAGGAACCAGTTTGGTAGCTATTCGTATGGGCAATTGGAAATTGATTGTACTAGATATGACTGGTATTGCTGCGGGTAGTAAAATTAGCAATAGATATGAACCAGTGGCGCTGTTTAATTTGGCAGATGATCCCAGTGAGAAAAAGAATTTGGCAGCGGAACAAACAGAAAAAGTTGCCTTGCTGCAAGCAAAACTAAAACAACTATTGGCAGGTGCAGTGCCAAGTATTACCAAAGAAAATTCCGTTGAATAATTTATCCTATTAATTGCAATTATTCGAACAAATTAAGAAATATCCGTTACTGTAACCTTTCTGCTAACCTATTACCCATTTTTGGTTCAGCAATTTTTGACTTTAGCATTAATTATCCAGCACAATTCCCTATAGTGTTTGGGTCATTTTGATTGATGGTTGCGTACTCCCTAAAAATTGTCTCCAGAATCCAATCAAATTATTAAATCATTTTCATTTAGGATGCTAAAGCAATTTTATGAAAGCTAGAATTTTGCCAATAGGCCTTTGTTTCATTGTAGTTATTTTACTACAAAATCAGCTGCATAGTCAAATTATCACAAAAGTAGCTGGAATTTATGCAGCTGGTATTGGTGGACCTGCATCACAAGGTCAGATTTTTCAATTAAGAGGCACAGGATTTGACTCTACAGGAAGTTTGCTTTTTTGTGAAGCAAATTATATTAGAAGAATTGACTCCAAAACGGGCATACTTACAAATTTTGCAGGCACAGGAGCAGTTGCTTTGTCTGGGGATGGAGGATTAGCGATAAATGCAAGTTTTGCCTCAATTTCAAGTTTTACTACAGATAAAAAAGGAAACTGCTATTTAATAGATGCAAACACGGTAAGAAAAATAACGGCAACTACAGGTATTGTTACAACTATTGCAGGATTAACGGTGTCTGGATATTCTGGTGACGGTGGTCCAGCATCAGCAGCACAATTTACGTCAATCGCAGCCATTGATATTGATGCTGCTGGAAATATATATTTACTTGATAGGGGGGTGGGTGTGGTTAGAAAAATAGCAGCCTCAAATGGAATAATTACAACCATTGCCGGAACTGGTGTTTCGGGCTATTCAGGAGACGGTGCACTGGCCACTACTGCACAATTTAGAAACCCCACAAGTATTAAAGTAGATGAAAACGGTAATATTATTATCGCGGATAATAACAATTATAGGATTAGGAGAATTATAGCAGCTACTGGTATTATTAGTACTATTATGGGTGATGGAACTTCTGCCACTGCTATAGATGGCGAAGGAGGTTTAGCTGCTTCAGCAAAGCTTTCACAAGTTCAATATTTAACCAACGATAAATTTAATAATATTTACTTTATTACTGGTGGAATGTTTATTAGGAAAATTAATTCAACTACTGGCATTGTATCTACCATTGTTGGTTTGAATGGAACCTGTGGAACTGGATTTTGCGGTGATGGTGGATTGTCAAATGAAGCCGGGCTAAATAATCCTTATTCATGTGCGCTAGATTCTTTGGGCAATCTATTTATTGCAGATAGACTCAACTACAGAATTAGGAAAGTGGATGCAATTACTCAAATCATCAACACCATTGCTGGAATAGGGAGTTTTAGCGGTGATGGAGGTCCCGCTAAAAACGCAATGATAAATTCCCCTCAAAGAATGGTTTCAAATGCACAAGGAGACCTGGTTTTTGTAGATGGTAATAATTACTTACTCAGAATCATCAATAATTCAAATGGGAATATAAGTACTTTGGCCGGAACGGGCTCAGGCAGTGGAGGTTTTCCGGGAACAGGATCAACTATACCAGCATTGCAATTAGTAATTACGCCTAACTCATCAATTGCGCTTGATCCAACAGGGGCCAATATTTATGCACAGTCTGCAAACTTTATTGTAAAAATCAATAGAAGTTCGGGCGCTGTGAGCAGTTTTGCTGGAATGGGTTCAAATCCCGCCGAAGGTATACCTGCGTCAACTGCTTTAATTAATAATGGTTCACAAATTGCCACTGATCCAACAGGTAATGTTTACGTAGTTGACAGAAATAGGTTTTGCATTAGAAAAATTACCATTTCAAATAATTTGATTAATACCATTGTTGGAAATAAAACAAGTGGATTCAGTGGAGATGGGGGGCAAGCACTTGCTGCTAGTATTGGATCTGTTTCTAGTTTAACCATTGATCCATTTGGGAATCTTTATTTTGCAGATGCAAGCAATTTCAGGATTAGAAAAGTGGCTGTCGGAACAAATATTATCACTACAATAGCCGGTACGGGAATTGGCGGTTTTAGTGGAGACGGGGGTTTGGCTTCTGCAGCCCAAATTGGCAGCATTAATTCTATTGCTTCGGATGTATCTGGGAATCTCTATTTTGTAGATGGCACAAGAATCAGGAAAATAGATATAAAAACAGGAATTATTTCTACCATTGGAGGCTCAGGTATATCTGGAAATGAAGGTGATGGAGGTTTGGCTTCCAATGCCAAATTAAGTCCATCATTCTTAACAGTTGACAAATTAAATAATGTCTACATTTCAATCCCTAATTTCAATGTGATTCGGAAAATTAGTTATAGCCCTAATATAGATATTTCTATTCCGGAAGCTGGTGTGCTTGCTGGATTTACTTCTTGCTTTGGGAATGTTTCAGCTGCCCAAAGTTTTGAAGTATCTGGTTCTAATTTAATTGCGCCTATTATTGTTACAGGAAGTCTATTGCATGAGGTTTCATTGAGCCCGGCAAGTGGTTTTGCTAGCAGTGTATCTATCAATGCAGTTGGCGGAATTGTTTCACCAACCAAAATATATACAAGAGTTACTTCCACCTCACCTGTGGGGATTAATTCGGGAACCATTCAAGTTGCGTCTAATTCTGCGGGATCAAGAACAACTATTTTCAGAGATTCTGTTGCAGCGGCACCTGCAAAGCCAACAATTAGTGCAAGCACTTCAAGTACATTTTGTGCAGGAGGAAGTATTGTTATGACCAGCAATACTAACGCTAACTATCAATGGTATAAAGATGGGGTAGCTATCAATGGAGCCACATCAGTATCCTATACTGCAAGTTCAACAGGCAATTACTCGGTTTCAACTACTAATATAGGAGGTTGTTCTTCCTTGTCATTACCAGTAGTTGTAACATCGGTACCCTTACCTGCAACACCTACAATTGCAGCAAAAAATAATATTACGGGAATCTGTTTGAATGGGACTGCAACCCTTACAAGTTCTGCTTCAACGGGTAATCAATGGTTTAAAGATGGAATTGTCATAAGCGGAGCAACTGCTGCTTCTTTGAGTATTATAGGTTCAGCTAGTAATGCTGGTGCATATACTGTAATTTCTACGGTAAATGGTTGCCCAAGTGCTATATCAAATAGTATTCCTATAACAGTTGAAACTACTCCTCCGGTTACGCCAATTATTACAAGTGTAGGGGCAGTAACTGCTATTTGCGCTGGAAATAATTTAACACTTACTAGTAGTGTTGGCACTGGAATACAATGGTTCAAAGATGCAGTTGCCATATCTGCGGCAAATACTTCTACCTATATAGCCTCTCAATCGGGTAATTTCACAGTTACTGCTAGTAATGGTTGTGGTACTGCAAATTCTGCCGTATTTAATTTGACTGTTAATGCGTTACCTGCTCCAGCAAGTATTGCAGCAAGTTCTAATACTAGTTTTTGTATAGGCGATAGCGTGTTACTAACCTCTTCAGTCAATTCAGGTAATAATTGGTATGGTAATAATGTTCTTATTCCCGGCGCTACTCAGAAAATATTCGCTGCTAAAACTGCAAATTCCTATTATACCATAATCATAGATGCTAATGGATGTAAAAGCTCAGCTTCTAATTCTGTAACTATAGCTACTTTACCCCAACCTGCAAAACCAAGTATTAGCTGGAATGGTGTACAGTTTATAACTGCTGCAACAGGGGTATCTTATCAATGGGTATTAAATAACTCCAAAATTACTGGAGCAACAACCGCAAGTTATAAACCCATAGACATAGGAAATTACAAATTGAGTATAACGGACGGTAATGGATGTAAAAATGAAAGCGATAGCTTCAAATTAATTGTAACAGCCATTAATGTGCCAGTGTCAACCCCAAGCAATCATCAAGCCTTTTTGTATCCCAATCCGGCTAATTCTAATGTGCAGGTTCATTTTATGCAAACTCCAACTGTAGAACTTAAAATTCAATTAGTTGATTTTCATGGAAGGATTATAAAAGAACTTAAGTCCAAAAACTTAAACACGATTATCCCAGTTTCAAAATATGCTAGCGGCAATTATGTTTTGAAAGTGATTGGTAATTCTTACAATCAGTCCTTACAATTAATTATCACTCATTAATTATAAAAAATGAAAAAATATTTCAAGTTTTTATCGATAATCGCTCTTCTGGGTTTTGGATGTAGTAAGTCTAATGATGGTGGAGGTACGTCTAATCAAGCCCCACAAGAGCAGCCTATTGCATTTACAATTGATGCAACCAATAACAGTGTATCAACCTCCAGCAATTTTGCTGTGAACCTATCACTCACTTCAACTATGCCAGCGGCAGGAATCAAAATAGAAATAACTACTATTGACCAAGTAACCAATGCCATAGTTCAAAATCAGACAATTACTAGTAATATATCTAAAAATTTATTGACTGTAACTAATATGGTTCAACAGCATTGGAATAATGTTAATATAAAAGTGACCTCTGCAGCTAATAACAATAATAACTCAACACAGACCTTCACAGTAGTCTATAAATAAAATAGAAAACATTTTATTTTACCAGTCACAGGCTGAATTGGTTTCAACATTCCAGAAAATGCCCGTTTTAAAATTACTGCAAACAAAATCGAAAATCATGGCTGCCGATTCTTCAGGAGCATACCGGCCTTTTGTATTATCTCCCGAGATATTGGTTCTAACCCAGCCTGGATGAAGGGTTGCAATCTGGAACTGCCCTGCAAACCTATTGGTCAAGATTTTGGTATACATATTTAGTGCAGTCTTAGACATTCTATAAGCTACTGAGTCTGTTCCAACGCATTGTTCAATAGAACCCATCTTAGATGAGACATTGATCAATTTTGCACTTGGTGCTAGATGTTTGATCATGGCTTCTGTAAAGAATACTTGACCTTTTACATTCACATCAAAGGTTTGGTCAAAACTCTTTTCTTCTGGAACACTAGTTCCTAAGTCTGGTCCAATACCTGCGTTATTGATTAAGAGGCCAAACTTAGAATCCTTGCTGGCTATTTGGGCTTCAAAGGTTTTGATACTTTCCATTTGAGTAAGATCAAGTGCCATTGCTTGAAATGAAGGGTGACTGATTGCTATATTACCAGAACGACTGGTTCCCACTACTTGATAATCTTGCGCAAGAAATAATTCTGCCAAAGCTTTTCCAATTCCTTGACTAGCGCCAGTAATAAGTACAAATTGCTTTTTCATTGATAATGCTATTTGTTTAGCTTAACAAATATAACCACCTTATTATCTTTAAACGGGTCTGTATTGAATTGGTTGAAATAATTAATTAAACTATGTTTGACAAATAGTAACCCCTAAACTATCTATGAAAAAAATCCCTCTATTGATTATTTTGGTACCTTTTTTTGCTTTTGCGCAAAAGAGTACTATAAATAAAACTTCACTCCCTTTAATTGAAAGTATTTGCACTGATACCATCAAAGGCAAATACCAAGAAACTGTTTTTGCTTATGATCGTTTTAATAGATTGATTAGAATTGTCAATAGAAATGGTCGTTTCCAAAAATCTAACAATACATCAACGAACCGTTGGGTTGTTGACACAACTGCCATACAAAAATTTGGATATGTGCTAGATCAAAGTGTACCCGCGTATAAAAAAAGTATATGGTATAAATCAAACGGTAAGGGGTCAAAATGGATTGTTGCCACTGAGACCTATTATTTTAAGTTCGAGCATGGGATAAGGGTAATGGATAGTGTTGTAGTAGAACGAAAATCAGATAAGGGAAAAAAAGAAACCGGCACCTACAATACAACTTATGAACAAACGGATACTACAATAAGAAGGAATACTGACTTTTCTGATTCTAACGGCGCCGATTATTATGAAGACTATTTGCTCTTTCATGAAAATGTTATTGCGGAAGATAATAGTCATCGTCTTAGAAATCATTCAGGTTGGAGGAAAAATTTTACTTATACCCAATTTGATAATAAAATCAATCCCCTTGCTCAGCTAAACATTGCACCAATGCTGATCAACGAAAAAATCAGTTTTTCTTTTGAAAAAGAAGAATTGATTCGTTTAAATGAGCATGAGGAAAAAGAGGGCACAGAAGTCAATTGGCATTTTAGAAATCAAAATAATGCATTAAGGAGCACTTCTAAAAGAGATGAACGTGAATCAGAAGCTAATGATATTAATAGTTTTAGCTACACTTATAATCAACAGCAACTACCTGTTTATTGCACCATCTATGTGAAAAAAGTATCAAGAAGTTCTGGGTATACCTATTTCCGAAGTGGGTTCTTAAAACATGTCAGTTTCCGGTATAAAAAATAAGCTAACAAGTTAGATTTCCATTCTAAATAATTTCCATGAAAAAAATAGTCATCATTTTCTTATTCTTTCCTTTATATCTGTTTGCGCAAAATAATTCCAGTTTGCCAAAGATTGAAAGTATTACTGGAGATACCATTTCAGGAAAGTACAATGATATAATAATTAACTATGACAATTTGAATAGGGTTAAATCCATGGTTAATAGAAATTGTTTTCTGCCAAAAACTGTGTCAAATAGTTCAGGTCAATTATTGGTTGATACCATGCAGATACAATATTTTGAATATAATGACAATCAGTTGCAACCCTTTTTAAGAATAGTAAATAACTATGAGTATGATAGAATTGAATACGATAATAGTAATGGTAATACGGAAGATCTGGAATATAAAGCGGGAAGGCCTGAATTGAAGCTTGAATGGCGTGATAGTGTATTTCATTATTATATCTATCAAAATAATCAAAGGGTAAGAGATAGTTTGATTTATCATAAAGCAGCATGTTGCGAGAAGGGCAAGATAGAACTAACTGAAAAAGAAGTCAGAATAGAGCAAAAAAATACCAGTTTAGAAATGAGATTTGTTGATAAACTAATAGATAAAAAATATGAAGAACAGTATTCTAAAGACAGTATTATTTATAGTAACAACGTAAGAAATGTATTGTCCTATAAACAATATTATTCTTTCCATAATTCTGTAACTTCTGTCTTTTCAACATTTGATAATGCAGTTAACCCCTTTCATTCTTTGAATATTGCTTCCATTCTTAAAGAAGGGAAAATTTCATTTGATGAGATTGACCTAAACAATCTGTCAAATGATTTTAATCTTAACGACGCTATTTTTCAATGGTATTATCTCAATGAAAATAACCCAGTGGTATACGAAATAAAAAGGGGTAAAATAGATCCGCCATATAATGATAAAATGCTTTTGTCTTATACATACAATGATTATAAATTACCTGTTTCTTGTAATGTACAAATCACTAGGTATTTTTCAAATGGGGAGTTAGCTGGTAAGTATCAAAAGCGTTTTACTTTTAGGTATAAGGGTTTATAAATTTTAATATTTCTTGAAATGTTTTGTTATCTTAATATTTAATAAAACACATAAAAGAAATAATGAAGTTTTCATTGGCATATTTAACCCCACTGATTGTATTGTTTTCTTTGTATACTGAAAACATCGGAGCCTATACTGCAGTTTTTGTATTATTTGTAATGATTCCGCTGATTGAATTATTCACAAAAGGTTCTACTAACAATTTATCTAAAATTGAAGAGGAATTAGCAAAAGAAAACGAAGTCTATGATTGGATGCTTTATGGACTTGTACCATTGCAATATTTGATCTTGATCTATTTTTTGGTTCAGGTAAGTAATGAAAGCCTATCTCTATCCTATAAAATTGGTGCCACCACAGCTTATGGCATGGCATGTGGTATTTTGGGTATTAATGCGGCGCACGAATTGGGACATCGACCAACAAAGCATGAGCAGTTGATGAGTAAGCTTTTGTTATTGTCTACCCTCTACATGCATTTTTTTATAGAACACAATCGGGGCCACCATAAACATGTTTCTACTGATCTGGATCCTGCATCAAGTAGATATGGCGAGACTGTGTATGCATTTTATGGAAGAACCATATTTGGAAGTTATCGTTCTGCTTGGCAATTAGAAGCTGAAAGACTTAAAAAGAAACAGCTTCCATTTTGGAGTTTGAAAAATGAAATGTTGAACTACCAATTAATACAATTGATTTTGATATTGCTCATTGGATTAGTATTTGGACTTACAACTTTATTGTTTTTTATAGTAGGTGCTTTCATTGGCATATTGTTATTGGAAACGGTGAACTATATAGAGCATTATGGGCTCAGAAGAAAACAGAAAGGCCAATCATATGAACGAACCATGCCCATTCATTCTTGGAATTCTAATCACCCATTGGGTAGGCTAATATTACTAGAACTTTCTAGACATTCAGATCATCATTATATGGCCAGTAGAAAATATCAAATATTGAGACATTTTGATGAAAGTCCGCAAATGCCAACAGGGTATCCGGGTATGTTATTATTATCCTTGGTTCCACCACTCTGGTTTAAAGTAATGCACAAAAGAATTGAGCAGTATAAACAAACACAATTGGGGGTAGAGTTGGGCTAACCATTTATTATTGTTTGGGAAATAGGTAAAAGATTTCTGAGCAAGTAAATAATTACATACATTTATTATTAAATATGTAGAATGAACGCCAAATCAATTTTTCTAGTTGTATTATCCTGCTTTTCCTTGTTATGTTCTATAAATGCGCAATCAATGGATGAGGCTTTTGTTCAGGCAAAAAAAGAGAAAAAGATAGTAATGGTTGCTGTTGAATCAGCAAGCTGTAAAGAATGTAATGATGTAGCAGCTAAAGGAATTTCTACCAATCTTGTTAAAAGTGCTATTTCAAATAATGCTATCTTTTTAAAAGTAAGCAAAATGCCAGAAGCATTTCTAGGGCCAAGTGTATTATACATTCTACCGTCTGATTTTTTTGGTGTCCTTTTTTTAGACGCGGATAGAAATATACTAGATATTATGGAAGGTAGCAGCTCTATCTATATTCCATATTTAGAGCATATTGATAAGGCAGTGAAAGAAAATCAAAGCAATGGAACAAGCCTAGCAGAACTTAAGGCAAACTATTATAATAATATTGGCAGTTTTGAATCTATAAAGCAATTGGTTGAAAAAATCAGAAGGTTAAACTTAGAGCCACAACAACAACTTTTAGATGAGTTAACCCAAAAAGCGCCAGAGGATTCAGCTAATTCGGTATCTTTTTTACAATTTATTGCAAGGACGGCTCCAATTATTAATTCTATTGCTGAACAATATCTTGTTAAGAACAGGGATAATTATAATATGGCTTGGTATAGAATGTCCCTTCAAGAAAGAATTATTCTTAATAATAGAATTTATGTAAAGTCTTTATCAAAAGCTATTAGAGATAAGGATACAAACTATGCCTATAGAGTATCTTCCAATAGAGCCAACCATTTTAATAATGGAACAGCTGCCAATATGGAAGATGGACAAAAAGCAAGTGCTGAGACAATGCTTCAATTTTACAAAGGAATTAATGATACTACTAATTATTTAAGAAGTGTTTTCACGTTTTATGATCGCTTCTATATGAATATAAAAGTAGAAACCATTTTAAAGGAAGATTCCATAAGAAAAGAAAACCTATTTAAAAAAGTGCCTACTAATTCAACTACTGGAACCGTCATGCCAAGTAGTGGGGTTGCTGTTAAAACAGTTTCATTTGCACCAAGAGCTGGTTTTTACGCAGGTCAACTAAATAACGGTGCCTGGACTGTTTATACCTACACTAAGGATAAAAATCATCTTGCAAAGGCAGTCACTTGGGTAAAACGGGGACTCGAATTTGCAGAAACACCTGCCCTAATGGATACCTATGCACGCTTGTTGTACAAAACAGGTAATAAAGAGGAAGCGATTAATTGGGAACAAAAAGCCATTGATGGAAATAAAAAAAGAGACATGTCTGCTGTTGAGTTTGAGAAAGTGTTGGGGTTAATGAAAGCTGGAGCTGAAAAGATTGATGCGTATTAATTGAATCTATTATGAAACAACAAAAGCATTGTTTATTATTATTGCAATGCTTTTGCATACTGCTATTGCCCTTCTTTGGCAAAACCCAAAAAGCGATTATTACTGAGATTAAAGAGATGCATCCTTTGAAAAAGGAAATAAATGTATTTCCTGTTATTCAAATTCCAGGTAACAAGAAAGTCAGTTTTTTGATTAATCAAAAACTGAGGGAGGAGGCATTGTATTTAGATAGTACAGGGTTCAAGAAAAGCATTTTTGAAATAGCTTGGTTTAGAGATGATAGTAATAACCCTTATTGGGAGTATGATGATTTTGAGTATGAAGTATTTTCCAACACGGCAAGGTTTCTTAATTTAAGTATTCTATTTATTGGCGGAAAACACGGTCAATCCCAAACCTTATATTTTCTGTTTGATACAAAGACAGGAGAGAACATATCTTTTAAAAAAATACTGAACAGTGAGGGGCAAAAATGGTTGATTCAAAAAATGGTAGAATTACAAAAACAGCGCATTAGAAAAATTCTACCAGCATTAAAGGATAGTATTCAATTGCCACCCAATCCAAAGAATCCATATGATTCTTTAAGTAAAGATGATTTTCAAAGAGAATATGAAATGTATGAACGTTGCTTAACATCAAGTTTGCCTAGTTATTTTACAGATCCTGATGCGCTTGATTATTTTGAGATATACCTAAAAGACAATTTTTTGAATGTGAAAGGTTGTGCCTGCGCGGGTAATTGGCATCAAATGCGTATTGATAATTTAAGTGATGCTACATTAAAATTGCCTATTAAAGAGGTAAATAAATTTTTGACTGAGAAGGGAAGGAGGTTGATTTTTGGGGATGAGAAATAAAAGGAATAAGATGGTTTTGAAAATGACCGTTTTCTAAAAAACTATGTTTTCTTTCTAGGTTCTGTGTATGGTTGACTTATATAAAGTGCAACTAATAATCTTTAGTTCTAAACAATTCTTTTTCTAATTCATCAATTGTTTCAATCTCATATTCATCATAAACAACCTTACTATGATGTATTTCTTCTTTAGTTGCTGATAATTCTAATTTTCTCCAACCCATTAAAACATATTCAGCTCTTCTTCTGAGTGGTTTACCAACTGAGTGTAGCCCAAGATAGCCACTTTCCCATTTATGAAATAAACCTCTTCTGTGTTCGGCTTTATATTCTAATTCTCCGTTTAACTTCTTTTCTACCCTGATCCTATAATGAATCTTTTTTCTTCTATAATAATAGAAAAGAAAAGATGATAAGAGTACCGAGGCTACGATAATATAATCATACTGTATTAAAAATGCAATGATGTCCATATAAATTATTTTTTACAATGCAGTGGTGAGACCCATTTTTGCATCATCATACTGAACATTTTAAACGAGATTTAGTTGCTATTATGTTGAACCACTCCTTCAATATAGAAGTGTTCAATTTATGATTTTTTCT
>CAIZMD010000703.1 GCA_903933995.1 uncultured Bacteroidota bacterium | reverse complement strand
GCTAAAAAAATTAAGTCCGGAGATATTCGTTACAATAACAAACTAAATTATAATAGTGGAGAATCAGAATATGTCTATTTGATCAATACCAATAGCGTTTATTATTTCTATATAGCCAAGGGTAGTAAAACAGTAAAAATTGCCCCATTAGGTGCCATTAAGAGTCTTGAATTAACTGAAAACAAGAAATTGCAATAACAGCCCTTTTTCTTAATTTTAGAATCACCCACAAATCTACCATGTTTACCGCTATCAACCCCAAACTCCCCATGCGTGACAAAGCTGTTAGTAGGGACTATTATGTAAATCAATTGGGTTTTAAAGAATTAGGTGACCCCCATTTCAAACCCTATTTGATGGTTGAGAAAGATGGGATTGAAATACATTTTTTTGAATACAAAGACTTGGATCCTTCTACCAATTATGGACAAGTCTATATTAGAACCAATGATATTGGGGGCTTGTATCAAACCCTACTAGATAATCAAGTAACTATCCATCCCAATGGGCCTTTACAAGCCAAACCATGGGGGCAATTGGAATTTTCCTTGCTTGACCCGGACAACAACTTGCTCACTTTTGGTCAAAAGATCTAAGTAATTTAGCCCAATCTAAACTGCATACCATGGCAAAATTGAACCTAAAAGTTAACCACAAAACCTATTCGGTAGACGTGGACCCCGCAACCCCCTTACTCTGGGTCTTGCGTGATCACTTACATTTAGTGGGTACCAAATTTGGTTGTGCAGTTGGCGCTTGTGGTGCTTGCACAGTGCACATGAATGGCATGGCTCTGAAGTCTTGCCAATTGCCCGTATCGGCAGCAGCTACCCAAGAGATTACTACCATTGAAGGATTGTCTGAGAACGGGGATCATCCTGTACAAAAAGCCTGGTTAGATATTGACGTAGCCCAATGTGGTTACTGCCAAACCGGTCAGATTATGGCTGCAGCTGCCCTGCTCAAGCAAAAGCCCAACCCCACGGATGCAGATATTGACAATTTTATGAGTGGGAATATTTGTAGGTGCGGTACTTATATCCGCATTAGAGAAGCCATTCATTCAGCCGCTAACCTGTCAAAAAAATAACCATGGAAAACAAAACTAGCAGAAGGTCATTCTTGAAAGTGAGTTCCATTTCCGGTGGTGGAATGTTATTGGGTTTTAGCTGGTTGGCCAGTTTGAAACCTACCGAAGTAATGGGTGCAGCAACAGGAGCCAAAGACTGGGTAGAACTTACTGGCTTTATTAAAATCATGGCTGATAACCAAATCAAAATTTTATCCCCCAATCCAGAGTTTGGTCAAAATGTAATGACTTCTCTTCCCATGCTCATTGCAGAGGAATTAGAAGTGGACTGGAAGAAAATAACTATTGAAATGGGCGATTATGATACGCCTAGATTCAAGCGTCAATTTACAGGAGGTAGTCAATCTATTAGAGCTGCCTGGGAACCCTTGCGTAAAGCAGGTGCTACGGCCAAATGGATGTTGCTTCAAGCAGCGGCCAACCAATGGAATGTACCTGTTGCTGAATTAATGGCTTCTAACGGAACCGTTATTCACAAATCAAGTAATAGAACCCTCACATATGGTGCATTGGCAGAAGCTGCTGCTAAATTGCCCGTTCCTACTAATCCAGTCTTGAAAAAGTCAAGCGAACTTAGTTTGGTGGGTAAATCTCAAAAAAATGTGGAGGGCTCAAAAATAGTCAGTGGTAAGTCTTTGTTTACCATGGATTATCAAGTGGAGGGAATGCTCATTGCCATGGCCATTCACCCACCCGCTTTTGGGATGCAATTAAAATCTTTTGATGCTACGGAGGCCAAGAAAATGCCTGGTATCAAAGACGTATTTGATATAGAAGTATATAAGAAAGATTATGAGCGCGCAGGATTTGATACCCGCAGTTTTAATCACTTAATTGTTGTGGTGGGTAATAGCACTTGGGAAGTAATCAATGCTAGAAAAAAAGTGCTAGCTCAATGGGAACCCATTGTTGAATCAAAAGAGATGGTTAATAGTTTTGGTAGAAAAAAAGAAGAGACCATTCCTGCTGGACTAGAAAGTTCTGACAAGCACATGCAAAAAATGCTAGAGCTACAAGGGCAGAAAGCCAAAGTATTGAGAAAGGATGGTGATCCGGAAGCGGCTTTTGCGTCTGCTAAAAAAGTCATAGAAAAAACATACTCTGCTCCCTTCTTGCCACACAATACCATGGAGCCCATTAGTTGTTTTGCGCATATCACGGAGGAGAAAGCGTTTTTTGTAGCGCCTATTCAAATCCCCGATATGATGAAACAGAATATTGTGGCCAACCTAGATGTTCCAGCAGATAAAATTGAAATGAAGTTGGCCCGTATGGGTGGCGGCTTTGGTAGAAGGGCTTATGGTCACTATATTATTGAAGCGGGTTTGATTTCTAAAAAAATGAAAGCCCCTGTAAAATTGATTTATACTAGGGAAGACGATATGACCAATGGTGTGTATCGCCCCGCGTATATAGTTACTTACAAAGCTGCCCTTGATGCCAATAACAATATCACAGCCATTCATATAAAAGGAGGTGGAATACCTGAGCATGCTGTGCACGAGAATCGTTTTCCTGCTGGCGCTTTTGAGAACTATTTGGCGGAAGGATGGGAATTGCCTTCCAATATTACCATTGGCGCTTTTAGAGCACCTAGGTCAAACTTTATTGCATCTGCCGAGCAATCTTTCTTAGACGAGTTGGCGCAGGCCATTGGCAAGGATCCGATTGATTTTAGACTAGAATTATTGAAAAAAGCTAAAGCTAATCCTGTTGGTAAGAACAATGAATACGATGCGGCTAGGTATATGGGTGTTTTAGAATTGGTGAAAGAAAAATCTAAATGGGCTACTACACCCAAAGGAACGCATAGGGGAGTGGCTGCTTATTTTTGTCATAATTCTTATGCTGCACATGTGGTAGATGTGAGTATGAAAAATGGCCAACCCGTGATTGATCAAGTGGTCTCAGTTCTGGATTGTGGTATTGTGGTCAACCCTGATGCTGCCAAGAATATGGTAGAAGGTGCAGTAGTTGACGGTATTGGTAAAAGCTTATTTGGTGGGCTCAAATTTGACAAGGGTGTTGTTACCCAGCAAAATTTAAATCAGTACCGGATGATTAGAATGAAAGAAGCGCCTAAGAAAATTGACGTACATTTTGTTCAAAACGGGATTGACCCAACTGGTTTGGGAGAACCACCTTTTCCGCCCATTTTTGCGGCGGTGGCCAATGCATTGTACAAAGCCACAGGTAAACGAGTTTATCAGCAGCCTTTTATCAATGAATTAAACAAGAAAACATAAGGAGATAAACTTTGTAAATGGAATGTTGGATGTCTTGAAAAGGGACACCCCATGAAACATAGTTTTTGCAATGCAATTTAGGATTGACAAATTGTTATTTCCCGAATATGAAATTGTAACTTTAATCTATGCACCGCTTTACAATTATAGATAATTATAGCATCTCAAAGATTAAGCAAATTGCTCAAGCCATTCAAAGAGATATTGAAAAAGGGATTTTGGCTAAGAACCAGTCACTTCCCTCTATTAATGCTTTTAGCAAGGAATACAAAGTTGCTAGAGACACCATTGAAAAAGCGTATAATTTACTCAAAGAACAAGGGTTAGTTGGATCAAGAAAGGGTAAGGGTTATTTTGTTATAGGCAAGGCCGATACCCAAATTAAAGTATTGCTGATTTTCAATAAACTCAGTTCCTATAAGAAGATGGTCTATGATGCCATTGTAGAAACCTTAGGTAAAAAAGCCAAAGTAGATTTACAGATTCACTATTACAACCCCAAAACGCTTAGGGAAATTGTAGATAATAATTTGGGTAAATACCATTATTATGTTGTAATGCCTCACTTTTATTTAAATGCCAATAAACAAGAATGCAAGGATATTCTCTTGCGTATTCCAGAAAAAGAGTTGATTATTTTAGACAAGGCTTTTGCAGGGTTGGGACGAAATACTACTTCTATTCACCAAGACTTTGAACATGATATTTATAGTGCATTGAACGGCGCAGGTAAATTGCTTAGGAAATATACAACTATTGACTTACTCTTAGATGAAACGGATCACCATCCACAAGAATTGAAAACAGGGGTAAAAAAGTATTGTCTTGAAAATGATAAGTTTTTCAATATATCATCAAGATCAAGTTTGAATTTTTTGCAAAAAAAGACCGTCTATATTGTAACCTCTGAAGATGATTTGGCGCTGGTTGTAAAACAAGCCAGATTGACTAAAATGGAATTGGGAAAAGATATTGGCATTATCTCTTTTAATGAATCTGTCTTAAAAGAATTATTAGATATTACGGTGGTAACCACCAATTTTAAAGAAATGGGTGTCTCTGCTGCTAATTGTATTTTAAAAGGAGAAACCAGAAAAATAGTAAATCCTTTTTATTTGATTCAAAGAGGTTCCTTGTAGTGTATTATCTGGGAATATTAAATCCAAATACGGTACCTGCTCCTGGTTTACTATCAACCCAAATGCGTCCTCCATGTTTTTCAACAAACTCTTTACAAAGAATCAGTCCTAAACCAGTTCCTTGTTCTTTCTGTGTTCCTGCTTCAGATTTATGGGTGCCTATTTCAAAAATTTGTTGCGACAATTCCTTTTCCATCCCCACACCATTATCCTTTATCTGAAATTGCCATTCCCCTTCAGTTTGTTTTGCTGTCACTTGTAAGTATCCCCCAGGATAAGTGTACTTGATGGCATTTGCAACCAAGTTTCTTAAGATAGTATTCAGCATGTATTTGTCTGCAACAATCTCTCCTTCATGGGGAATATCTACTTTCATTTCAATCCCTTTCTGTTCCGAGGTTTCTTTAAATAAATCTAAAACCTCAATAACACAGTTTGGAAGATCAACAGGTTCAGGATTAAATTGAATTCTACCTGTTTGAGTTTGGGCCCATTCCAATAAATTTTTTAAAAGATCCTTAGTCTTCTCTGCTGCATCATGCATGAATTTGGCACTTTTAGCAACACCTTCCATGTCATTTTTGGCAGATTGCTTGTTTATTAAACTACTAAAGCCTACCAATGTATTAAAGGGACTCATGAGGTCATGTGCAATAATGGAAAAGAACTTGTCCTTAGTTGCATTTAAATTATCTAATCTTTTGTTAGTAGCTCGTTGAATGGATTCTGCTTCTTTTCTTTTTGTAATGTTTCTTGATGAGCCCACCACTTCCATTTCACCATGTTTGTTGATGATTAAATGGGTTACGGTTTCAATCCAAACAAGGCTTCCATCTTTGTGGTATTGTTGAAACTCATCATAATAATATTT
>CAIZMD010000702.1 GCA_903933995.1 uncultured Bacteroidota bacterium | reverse complement strand
TAACGATGTACGGATACCATGCCACTCATTTCTTCTGTTACATATACGTATTTACCATTGGGTGAAAAATCCAAATGCCTAGGTCCACTTCCTGGTTCAATTGCAATAAATGGTTGCGCTGCTGCTGTCAATGGTTGTTTTGCATTTTGGTTAAACTGATAAATATTTACTTTGTCTGTTCCCAAATCTGGGGTAAGCAAGTATTTTTCATCAGGTGAAAGAAAGACGGAATGTACGTGTGCCCTTTCTTGTCTGGCTGGATTGGTTCCCTTTCCCTCATGCACAATATGTTGGGTAAATGCAGCAATACTGCCGTCTGTATTCACGGGTAATGCGGCCAAACTTCCACCACTATAATTAGCTGTTAATAACCATTTCCCATTTTTACTGATAGAAATATGACATGGGTTTTCACTGCCACTTGAGGTTTGATTGATGAATTTTAGCTTCCCAGTAGATGGATCAAAAGCATAAGCGCTGATTAGCCCTGCTTGCTTTCTACTCACTTCATTTACTGCATAAACAAATTTGCCATTGGGTGCAATGGTCAAAAAAGAAGGATTGGCTGAACTGTCTGTATTACTTACCCAGTCTGTCTTGCCTGTTTTGCTATTATAGTGGTAAACATAGATGCCTTTACTGCCCCCGGAAGTATAAGTACCCACAAATAAAAAAAAGTCTTGAGCTGAAACAAGAACAGAGAATAAGCACGCCATTACCATCAATGACCATTTCATATGCATTCGTTTAGATTGGAAAGATAAAGCAGAACAAGTAAAAAGAAAGGATTGCCCTAACTTTATTGATATGAACGCTTACAAAAATCTTGGCTGGGCGCTGATGACTTTGATGGTTATGGGCGTCATGGCTTGTCAATCCAAACCCATGAACCAATCAGATAAAACCTATGCCTTTAGATTGAAGCCAGGGCAGGATCTTAAATTATCCTTAGACAGTTTTGTAAAAGCCAATCAGTTAGAAGCGGCATGGATTCAAACAGCAGTGGGTAGTTTAACGGATTATCATATTCGTTTTGCCAATCAACCCAATGGGAGTAAAGGGACTGGGCATTTTGAAATAGTGAGTTTGGTTGGAACCTTATCTATTAATGGTTCTCATATTCATATCTCGGTTTCAGATAGCACGGGTAAAACCATTGGTGGGCATTTATTAGAGGGAAACAAAATTTATACTACTGCCGAGATTGTGATTGGAAGTTCCAATCAATTCCAATTTAAAAGAGAAGAGGATGGAACAACCGCTTGGAAAGAATTACAGGTAAAAGAATTAAACAAAGAACAATAACGCATTCAATTAAAAATCCCGGTTACCATTGGCAACCGGGATTTTTCTATTCAAAAGAATGTGTAAATAACAGTAGTTATTTATTTAGCATTCTTCACATATTTATCCAACCATTGGTTTTGTTCCCAAAGCATGTGCAACAGGTTTTCCTTACCACGATAGCTATGTGCTTCATAAGGTAAGAATACAAAACGAACAGTACCTCCATGCCCCTTCACCGCATTGTACAATCGCTCACTATTAATGGGGAATGTGCCTGGGTTATCATCACTATCACCATGAATCAATAAGATTGGTGTTTTGATATTGTTGGCATAGCTAAACGGACTCATTTCAAAATAGAGTTGTGGTGCTTGCCAATAAGTACGGTCTTCATTTTGGAATCCAAACGGGGTAAGTGTTCTGTTATAAGCACCACTACGAGCAATACCTGCTTTGAACAAACTAGTATGTGCTAGCAAATTGGCCGTCATAAATGCGCCATAACTATGTCCACCAACTGCCACGCGTTTTCTATCGCCAACACCCAGGTCTGCTAATTTATTAATGGCAGCTTCTGCATTCATTTGTAATTGAGCTACAAAATTATCATTGGGTTTTTTGTCTGCATTGGCAGCAACAATGGGAAACTCTGCGTTGTCTAATACGGCAAATCCTTGGGTTACATAGAAAATAGGAGATGCCCAGCTAATGGTAGTAAACTTAGATTGAGAACCCCTTACTTGAGCAGCATCAGCTGCACTATTAAATTCTCTAGGGTAGGCCCACATGAGCACAGGAAGTAAACCGTCTTTTTCTTTGTTATATCCTTTTGGCAAATAAAGATCGCCGGTTAGGTCTACACCATCTGCTCTTTTATAAGAGATCTTTTGTTTGGTCACGCCATCCAATTGAGGATAGGGATTGCCAAAACTGGTCAAAGGCTGGTCAGCTATGCGCAGCATCAGGTTTTTCAAATAGTAATTGGGTACTTCTTTTTGAGACTCCTTTCTGGTAATTAACACCAATTTGTTGGCATCCAAAACTTCAGCCACAAATTCATAACTACCCTCAGCACAACGCCAGATAATTTCATTCTGTTTGCTGCTTAAGTCAAATTTAGCCAAGAAGGGTAAGTCACCTTTTGCAGATGAACCAGTGGTATTGTTCATCAACAGTTTTTTCCCATTTTCTATGGTTTGAATCACTTGTCTGCCAAATGCATTCTTGGTAGTAACAGGCGTGCCTGGGTCATTATAAGCATCTGTTTGATTGCGTTCAAACAAGAGTTCCAAACTATTGGTACTGCTATTAAATCGGCTAACCCTGCGCATTTGGCGGGTTCTTGAATTCTCTTGTACCAATGCTAGGGTAGCATCGCCCCAGCTAGTTCCTGCGTAACGGAATTTTGTTTTGAAAAGCTCTTTAGCAGTGCCAGTAAAAGGAGCACTTAATGCGTAAACTGCATCATGGTATTCCACTTTGTTTTTAATCAAACCAGAGTCTAGAGGCATGGCCCAAGTAATGGTAGCTGCTTCATCATCTCTCCAGTCAAATGCACGTGGTACATTTTGAGTATTGTCATAACCAGAAGGGGTTCCTTCACTAGAAGGTAATTCTGCCAATACTTTCACCGTTGTTCCTTTTAGGTCAGAGATGCTTAAGGTAGAAGGGAATCCTTGTGCAGTTACCAAATAGGAAAATGGTTTGCGAATGGTTCTTTGTAATAGGTATTTTTTATCTGGAGACAAGATAAAGGAAGACAGAAGGCCAGGTTTACCAATAGCTGTTTCAGCGCCATTTTTGTTTTGAATCAATTGTGATGTGGCATAGAATTCAAACAATTGTTCGTCATAAGGACTCTTGATCAAGTCTTGGAAAGTAGCACTGGGTGCGGCTTTGCCCAAGTTTTGTTGAATAGTAGGGCCCTTGGGTGTAATGGATTTTTTGGGTGCAGATGCAGCAGTTTGGGTAGTGGCTTTGTATAAAATGGTATTGTCATCCAACCAAGTAAAAGCATTTCCCAAAACA
This sequence comes from uncultured Bacteroidota bacterium, assembly GCA_903933995.1. GTDB lineage: Bacteria > Bacteroidota > Bacteroidia > Chitinophagales > Chitinophagaceae > Sediminibacterium. Next base: position 685 of record CAIZMD010000702.1, on the reverse strand, counting down.
GTATTCACTGCTTTTTTATTGATTTTGCTAGCTTTTTGGGTAGCAACATCAATTACATATAAATCAACACCAGAAGCAGTGGTATTGGTAAAAGCAATCTTGGTTTCAGATGGATTCCAAGATGGAAAGCCCCCTAATAGATTGGCAGGTAAACCATTCACTTTAAATTCTTGATTGATCTTGATATTTTTCAACATAAAATTGTTGATATAAGAACCTCTGCTTGGTGAAAAGTTATTAGGGTTCAACCTTAAACCTGCTATCCTGAGTTCGGGTTGACCCAATTCTTCTACCGTAGGATAAGAATTGCGCTCACTGAGTAGCATCCAGCTGGCATTGCCATTGATACTTACACCTGGTGTTGGTTTGGCTAATAAAAGGTCCGCAATGTCTTTTGGCGGTACTTGATAACTCATGGCGTCCTGCGCCATTAACCCAGTTCCTAGCAGTAGAAAACATAGGGCTGTTAGTAATTGTTTGGTATTGCTCATAGTTGAAGTTTTAAATGTTATTGATAAACTCGTACAAAATCAATTTCCATCCGTTTTGGAAATACTTTTTCGTCAACGCCTTTGGCACCACCCCAGTTTCCACCAACGGCAAGATTGAGTAACATATGAAAGGGTTGGTCAAATGGCCAAGCCGTTTTATCTGAATGCTCATTTTTATATGTGAAATAATATTT
>CAIZMD010000701.1 GCA_903933995.1 uncultured Bacteroidota bacterium | reverse complement strand
ATCTCAAATAAGCTGCCTGTAAGGGTCCGGGCAAGAAAGCAGTGGCAGAACCAAAATGAATAATGGAAATATCTGTTAGGTCAATGGCATCTACATCGGCAACGGATAATAAGCCATCGGCTCCGCGATTAAATACAAAATCTCTTTCACCATCTTCCATCAGAGATACAAATGCAAAAGTGGTAAACTGTTGATCATCTAATAATAGGTATTTGGTAGAAACCCCAAAATCTTCCATTACCTGAACCAATTGTTTTCCAAATGGGTCATTTCCTACTTTGGCAGAAAGTTCTACCTGTCCACCCAAGGCCGCTATTGCTGCTGCTACATTGGTTGGTGCACCACCTGGTTTTTTTAAAAAGTTTTGGCCATTTGACAAGCTTGTTCCTTTATCGGTACAAATCATGTCTATCAAAGCTTCTCCTATACAAAGTATTTTCATCTGTTATTTTTATTAGTGTGCGCCTCCGCTACTGATAGACATGTCTTCATCAGCTGGTATTACTTTTTTAATACGTAAAGTGGCAGCACAAGCAATTAATAATAAAATACCTCCAAAGCTAATGGCCTTGCCTGGGTCATTATCCAATACATGGTTCAATACCCAACCAAATGTGGTGGTTTGTAAAATCATTGGAATCACTATCATCATGTTGATGATACCCATATATACCCCATATCTTTCTTTTGGTATGTCATGAACAACCATCAGGTAAGGAACGCCCATCATACTTGCCCAAGCTATACCAAATCCAGTCATAGGAACAAAAAGTAAGTATTGGTTTTCAATATGTGGGAAAGCTAATAGTCCTAATCCAGCCATTAACAAACAGGCAATATGAACATGTTTGGGGCTGTACTTTTTTGCTAATCCTACCAATGCAAAGGCAGATAGAAATGTGACAATATTGTACCAACCATTTACCAAACCCGCCCATCCAACGGCTTCTTCATATAATTTGGCGTCCTTGGTGGGAGAAGTTTTCCAAACGGATTGAGCAATGCTTTTAGATGCGTTTTGCCAATAACAAAACAAGGCATACCATTGAAAGAGATAGACCAACGCCAATTGCCACATGACTTTGGGCATATCCTTAATTGCGCTAAAGATTTCTATAAATGGCGTAAATATGGATCGCTTTTCTGCTTTAAGTGTTTGTAATTCGGCTTCCGTTGGTGGAATTTCAGGGGTCTTGGTAATAGACCACAGAACAGAGCTAATAGAACAAATAGATCCTAAAAAGAAAGACCCAAATACCCAATAAGGAATCTGACCATGGGATTGTTTTAAGAAGTCAATTTTTTGAAAAGCAAATAAGGAAAGGTTGGCCAAAGTAATTCCTAGTCCAGTAAAAAAGCTTTGTGTAAGAAAACCGGTTGGTTGTTGGTCTGCAGGCAGTTTATCAGCAATAAAAGCTCTATAGGGTTCCATAGCCGTATTATTGGCTGCATCTAGTACCCAAAGTAATCCACCAGCCATCCAGAGTGTACTACTAAAAGGATAAATGAATAAACATAGACTACAAAATAAAGCCCCTATAAAAAAATAGGGCTTTCTTCTTCCGTATTTTGGGTGCCAGGTTTTGTCACTCATGGCTCCAATAATTGGTTGGATCAAGAGCCCAGTCATGGGACCTGCCAAGTTCAATAAGGGAATTTCATCTGGGCTAGCACCCAAAAAATCGTAAATAGGGTTTACAGCACTTTGTTGCAGTCCAAAACTGTATTGAATACCAAAGAATCCCACATTCATATTGATAATCTGGGAGAAACTCAAACGAGGTTTGGTCAGTGACATGGCAATCGCATTGGTTAGTCTTTAAAAATAGTCAAATCACTAAGAAAAAAGCCAGTTTGACAAAGGCTGCGGTGAAAAACCTTGAGCTCCAACGTTACCGGGAACGTTTGCGTAGAAAAAAAAACGAAATCGCATTTAGCGTTGTCTTTATAAGTGTAGCATTGGGTATAATTTTGATTGGTTTTTCTTTGGGAAAACCCAATAGTTGCCCAATCACAGAAACGATTTTTTTATTAAACTGCTTGTCATGTTCCAATTACATCCGAATCTCGGTTGTGGAAGCCATTCCTCTATGGAGCTTCCAGATCTAAAAATCAATGCATCCAATTTCCAATTTCCCAAATTCAAACTAATCCCAACAAAAATGTTGATGGGGCTTTTATTGGTATTGGGTATTGCTTTGTTCCAGACAAATCTAATGGCCCAGACTGCACCCAAACCAGTTTCTGGTAAAGTGCTTGGTGCAAGTAACCAACCTTTAGAAGGAGTTACCATCTCTCAAAAAGGTGGTACCAAAATGGCCTTGACTGACAAAGAGGGTAAATTTAGTATTTCAGTTCCCGGAAATGCTACCCTGATGTTTAGCTATGTAGGATATGCGGCTAAACAAGAAGCTGTTAATAATCGTTCAGAAATCAATTTGAGTTTGGTGCAAGAAAATGCAGCTTCTGAAGAAGTAGTTGTGATTGGCTATCAGACCATCAAAAGGAAAAATTTGCTAGCTTCTGTTTCCAGTGTTAGTGCCAAAGACCTAAAAGATATTCCTGTTAACTCCGCTGCTGAAGCATTAAATGGCCGTTTGGCTGGGGTTACTGCTTCTACTGCAGAAGGTTCCCCAGATGCAGATGTTAGAGTTAGGATTCGTGGTGGTATGTCTATTACAGGTGATAACTCTCCTTTGTATATTGTAGATGGAGTTCAGGTAGAAAATGGATTATCCGCTCTTGCGCCACAAAATATTCAAACCATTGACGTGTTAAAAGATGCGGCTGCAACTGCTATCTATGGAGCAAGGGGTGCAAATGGGGTTATTGTCATTACTACCAAAAGTGGACGTCAAGGAAAAATGACGCTTAGTTATAATGGTTTTGTTGGTGTAAAAAGCTTGGCAAAAAAACTGGGAGTGCTTAGTCCTTATGACTATGTTATCTATCAATCAGAAAGGTCAAGAGGTAGCAGTACAGACAGTATCAATTTTACCAAGAACTTTGGAACAACTTGGGATACACTAGCCAATTATAAAAACGTTAATCCAATTGACTGGCAGGATGAGATTGCAGGAAGAACAGGTGTTTTGCAAACTCATAGTTTAAATGCTTCAGGTGGCAATAAAAAAATCACCTACAATTTTGGATATACATTCAATGGAGACAAAGCCATTTTGTTAAATTCAGATTACAAAAGGCATTTGCTCAATTTAAAAGCAGACTATAGGATTACCAATAACCTACGTGCTAGCTTATCTACTAGGTATACCAATACCAATGTTCTTGGTGCTGGGGTTTCTTCAGAACAGGGATCTTCTTATAGCAGATTAAGAAACGCAGTAAAATACAGACCATTTTTGTCTAATAACCAAGACATAGATGACGCTGATCCATTGGCTGATCCAAATGTTGGTAATGGTTTGAATCTAGTGAATCCTATTTCATTAGCCAATGCAGAGTATAGAAAAAAGACTACGGATGTATTCAACATTACTGCTTCTATACAATATAATATTACCAAGAACTTAAGTTTCAAATCTACTTTTGGTTATGACGATAATAAATTAATCGATCGCCAATTTAGTGATTCTATTACGCCTTATTCAGTAATTCAAGGTTCTAGAAAACCAATAGCTCAGCTAGATACAGTTACAAGAAAAACCATCACCAATAGTAATGTGTTAACTTATTCTATTAGTAAGTTTAAGGGCAAACACGATTTTGATTTCTTGGTTGGTGAGGAAACTTATGATTTTAAAACGGAATCTCATACTCAGTTGGTTAGAAATTACCCAACATTCACTTCTCCTAATGATGCATTTGATAAATTGGGTTTAGGCATTCCATTTACAGGGTATCCAAAATTGAATAAAACTAGATACACCAACTTGTCATTCTTTAGTAGGATTAATTATACTTATGACAATAAGTACTATTTCTCATTCAATGTTCGTGCAGATGGAGCATCCAAATTTGCACCAGGCAAGCAGTGGGGTTATTTTCCTGCCGGATCTTTTGCATGGAGAGTGAAGAATGAAAAATTCATGGAAAATGTTCGCTTTATCAGCGATCTTAAATTTAGAGCTAGTTATGGTAATGTTGGAAACAACAGAATCAATGATTACTTATTCTTGACCACATTTAGAAATGATGGTACTTATTATTATGGTATCAATAACCAAGCGGTTACTGCCTACTACTCTGCTGGATTGGTAAATGAGGCTTTGCAATGGGAGTCTAATGAAAGTCAAAACTATGGTATGGACCTTAGCTTGTTCAAAGACAGGATTTCTTTGAGTGTAGATGTTTATAATAACAATGCAAAAAATCTATTGTTGAATGTGCCTATTGCATCTACTTATGGCTATGCTACCCAATTGCAAAATATAGGTAAGACCTCTAACAAAGGGGTTGAATTTCAACTTAACGCACTGGTAATTAAAAAAGCTGATT
>CAIZMD010000700.1 GCA_903933995.1 uncultured Bacteroidota bacterium | reverse complement strand
TAAGGCGTTGCGCTGCCCGTGCCCACATTTAATCCCAATTTCTGAATGGCTGCTACCAAAGAATAACGATAATTGACCAAGAAACTTGACTTGCTGTTTTTGCTAAAGGGTCCCTCTGCGCCAAACTCAAATCCGTTGAATCCCATCTGTCCTAGGTACTCATATTTTTCATTGTTCCCATTGCGCATTCTTAGGTCAAATGCGCCCGCCAATGCATTACCATATTGTGCTGGAAAAGCACTGGTAATAAAGTCTGAGTTCTTGAGCATATTGGTATTCAGAATGGTTACAGGCCCGCCAGTAGAACCCAGTGTACCAAAGTGATTGGGGTTGGGAATATCAATCCCATCCATGCGCCAAAGCACACCTGTGGGAGAGTTTCCGCGGATCACAATATCATTACGCGCGTCATTGGTACCACTCACTCCTGCAAAGTTCTGTGCCATGCGACTGGGATCATTACGGGTCCCTGAATAACGAACCGCTTCATCCATACTCAACTGACGCGCACTCACTACTGCTGCTTCATTCAAAGCGCGATTCTTTTGTTTGCCACTGGTTACCACTACTTCTTTGAGCAGGCTTATCTTTTCTTTGAGTTTGATTTCTAACACCACTTCTTTGCTGGAAGTCACTTCTATATTGGCGCTGCTGGCGTTTTCGTACCCTACCAATGTTGTTCTAATATTTTGTCTACCAATGGGTACGCCCATCAGTTTAAAAACACCTTGGCTATCGGTGTTACTGCTGATGGCCGGAATGCTACCTTCTACTACTAGGGTGGCATTGCGTAATGGGTTCCCGGATTGTTGGTCTATCACTACCCCCTTGATGGTTTGGGTTAGGGTGGCTTTCTGAGCCTGGGTAAAGCTAAGCCCTAGGAATAGGGCAGCTATTAAAATGATTGGATTTTTCATATTGGATGATTGGATTATCCCTTCTTATTGGAAACGGGGATTAATTGGTTGGTATTGCTATGGTATTGGAATTGGTCATCAATCTTGCCTTGGCTGCCGCTACTGATCACGGTTTCAACACCGTTGAACATGGGTTTGCCAGAAACATCGCTGCATTTTTGTAACAAGATGGGTTGGCTATTGTTGAGTTGTTTAAAAAAATCGCCCTGAAGGCAGATCCATTTGTTCTCATTAATACTAATGCTGTTCAAGTTATTGGCGTCATAACTGGTTTTCTTTCCTGTTGTTGGATTGAAAAATAGAATGGATGCTTGCTTGCGCATTTGGTCTTTGGCATATCCTTCAAGGGTGCTGCCATCCGTTAAAACAATGCTGGCTTTTTCAAATCCTTTTGGAATTTCAGTTTGGGCTGCAGCTTGTAGACCAATGGTCAGCAGCGCAATGTTTAGGAGCAGTGTTAGTTTTTTCATGTTGTTTTTTTTGAATAGTGGATGTTTATTATACAATGCTAGCAATGCTTGTATAAGCGAACAATCAAAAAGGAGTGGACTGCAGATATAAAGGAATAAACCGCAGATTATAGCAATTCTCCAGCAGCCACAAGGGTGATTTACTACTATTAAATGAGGCTTTTGTTACATCTATTGCCAGCGTCTAGCTAGAAATTGCAGCATAATTTTTCTTAATATAAATTCAGCCCCAGTGAACTTGTTTACTACCCTGCGCTCCACCATGGACCGTTATCAATTTGCCCACCAATTATTGGCCTGTTTTACGTTTTTGATTTTTAATACATGGTCTCTGAATGCTCAAACAATTGCTCAGGTGGCAAAACCAACAACACAGATAGACCCTTCTAAACCGTCTAACTTATATACCCAAATCAATGCCAATTTAGAATGGCAAAGTTCTTCATCCAATAACTTATATGGTGTAAGAGCCAATGTGCAGTACGCTTTTAATCCCAATAACCTCTTCCTGTTTGAAGTTCCCTTACTCTACAATAGCAAGGGTTCTGCTTCTGGATTGGGAGATCTAAGACTCCGATACTTTAATGTGGTTAAGAGAAATATTAGCCCCTCTTTAATTGCAGTTGCACCTTTTTTAGACATTAGTATTCCAACAGGGTCTTTTGAAAAAGGCTTGGGTTCTAGCAGTTGGTCGGTAGCTGGTGGATTGGTCTTGGGGTATTTGGTGTCAAAACAATTGGCATTGTTTCCGGGCATTAGTTATGTACATCAAACAAAGGTCCAAACCAACTTAATTCCCGATGCTTTAAAAACTACCAGCAATGGAATTGGACTTCAGTTGAATGCCAGCTATTCTTTTAACAGTAGCACTTTCTTATTTATCAATCCTACACCCTCTTTCTTAAATAGCAATGGCAATTGGACCACTTATTGGACAGGAGAATTGAATTTTAATAAGATTGTCAAACCAAATAAACTAAAACTAAACGCTTATTGGGGACCCAATTTTACCAATAAGATTCATGTATATAGAATTGGCGCAACCGTTTTCTTATAACCACAAAAACAACTCCCTTTATATGAAACAAATAATAACAATGACCCTTTTACTTGCGGTGATCATGACCGCAGTTTACTGCAGTGGTCCGCAAACAAATTCGGAAACAACCAACAATAATGATAGTAGTAAAACGGTTTATTTAAACCAAGGTTGGTCTGCGGAGGATAGGGCTGAATACTATTGGGCTCCCCAAGGATCAGCTTTATTGTCTTATGATATTTATTTGGCTTTGAAAGATCCAGAAACAAAGACTTTGATGAATGCACCTGCCATCACAAACCAATTTGGATTTTTGAGAGAGTTTACGGGTCACCCCAAAAATCCAGATGAACTCCCAATAGGAATTGCTAAGTCAGAAGTAAAAGACGGTCCCTTTAAAGGCGTGTATGCAGGCCTTACCTGTGCAGCTTGTCATACCAATCAAATTAATTACAATGGCACCAATATTCGCATTGATGGTGGTAATGCCAGTGCCTTGCAATTAGTGCCATGGTTAAAAAAATTATCTGGTGCATTAGACCATGTTCAAAAAGATGAAAGCGCTTTTAAAGAAATGGCAACTGAGATTGGCAAGAAATCAAAAGTGGATGAAGCTGATTTGCGTAAAAGATTGGATGTAGATGTAGCCATTGCAAAAAGTTGGATCAACAAGATTCTTTTCTCTAAACAAGAAAATGGGCCTGGAAGGGTAGATGCTTTTGGAGGAATTGCCAATGCATTTTTGGGAATTCATACAGGCATTTTTGATAATGTTACTATAGATAGAGCACCAGTAAAACCTCCCTTTGTATGGAACTCTTCTCAATCTGCTTGGGTAGAATGGAGTGGTGTTTCACCAAACCCTTTAACACGCAATTATAGTGAAGCCCTTGGTGTATTTGCACGATACGATTTAACTTCTAAAGGCAATCCTGCTAATTATAATATATCAACGGTTGATGTAAGATGGCTTGCTCAAATTGAACAAATGTTGCGTAGGTTGGCGCCGCCACAATGGCCCCAAGAAGTATTGGGTAAAATAGATGAAGCCAAAGCAGCAAGAGGTGCCAAACTCTTTACCACCAATTGCGCTTCTTGCCATAGTACCTATCCGCATAGATGGAGTGAGCCAAGAGAACAGGGCAAACGCATGATGGAGAATGCGCTTGTACCACAGGGCTATGTTGGTACAGATCCTGCCAACTTAAAAAGTATTGCACTTGATACCAATGCAGTAGTTGAAACCAAACACTTGAAAAGCATTTTCGGCGGTAAAGAAAAAGTGACACCTACTGAATTCTTTCAAGTAGTTGAAGGCGCCATGATGGGTTATTCTTTAAAGAAAGCAAGTTTTACTCCTGAGGAAACACTGGATGCATATGGTTACCAAACAATTGCAAGACTTGCCACTGCTAAAGTTCCTTTTGGAAGATATAAAGCCGCTCCGCGCGATGGTTCTTGGGCCATTGGTCCTTTCTTGCACAATGCCTCTGTTCCTAATTTGTATGAACTGTTATCACCCGCAAAAGATAGGTCTCAGACTTTTTATGTGAATAGTCAATTTGATCCTCTAAAAGTGGGAATTAATACCGCTGCAAGTTCTGGCTTGTTTTTGTTTAACACCAAGCTAGCAGGTAATTCAAACGCGGGTCATAGTTTTGAAAACGACAAAGGGCCCGGTGTAATTGGCCGATTGTTTACGGAAGCGGAACGTTACGAGATTATTGAATTCTTAAAATCTATTCCTACACAGCCTGGACAAATTACGCCTTATGGTGGTCCAGCAAATCCTGTTTTGGCTAAGGATGATAAGACTTGGTTTAATAATAAGATTCCTTACTAGATTATTTTTTTTTAATAGGGGTTACTAGCTTGATGAAAGCTGGTAACCCTTTTTTTTTGATCTACTTAGGATCTGTTCCATCTTCCTTTGTTCATACTAGCATCACATTGCGGTAACCTTAGCGTAACATAGATGAGTCACCTTGCGGCATATAGAAGTGTGCTGCTTACACTTATCTACTATTATGCTAATTCCAATAACTATTGGAAAGAAGATTCATTTTGAAACAATTATGATGATGCAACAAACCAAACTAAAATGCCGAGAAATGATGGTAGCTATACTGCTATTATTTAGCTCAGTACTTGCGGCTCAGACCGTTGAAAAAGTGACCGTTAGTGGATCCGTTCTGGATTCTGCCAAACAACCTTTATCAGGTGTGGCACTTACAGTTAACAAACAAAGCATTGCTATAACAAATGCATCTGGCAAATTCAGTGTTAGTGTAAACAAGGGTGCTAAGATGGTGTTCTCCTATGTTGGTTTTCAGCCTGCCCAATACCAAGCCAATACAAATGCTACTAATGTATCTATACAACTTTTGCAAGTAGCAAATACCTTAGATGATGTTGTTGTAACAGCTCTGGGTATTACCAGAAAAGAAAGATCACTTGGCTATGCGGCTAGCACTATACAAGGAGAGCAATTAACTGATGCAAAAGCGGGTAACTGGACAGATGCGCTATCTGGTAAAGTAGCTGGTTTAAATATGATTCGCTCAGGTAGCGGACCTACTGGTTCTAACAAAATTATTCTGCGTGGAGAGAACAATTTAACTGGTGACAATGAAGCCCTGATTGTATTAGATGGTGTGGTAATTAACCAGAGTAGTGGTAGAAGAACAGCAGTTGCTGGTGAAACTGTTTATGGAACTGGTAGTGATAATATGCCTGCCGATTATGGTAGTAGTGTCAATGATATTAATCCAGAAGACATTGAATCTGTAACCGTTTTAAAAGGACCTGGTGCTTCTGCTTTATATGGGCAGCGTGGTGCCAATGGTGCTATTATTATTACCACTAAATCTGGTAGTTCTAAGCGCAAAGGTTTGGGTGTAACCATTAGTTCTAATTATTCAAGAGAAGATATTAACCGCTGGCCAGACCTACAATATGAATATGGTCAAGGTTTGGCTGGTGCGCCTTATTATTCCTATGGTGCATCTGTAGATGGTGCTAGTACTAGTGCCACCAGTTCTGCTTATGGTCCCAGATTTAACGGGCAGTCTTTTTACCAATATGATCCGGTTACTCAAAAACAAGCAACTACTAAAACACCTTGGGTTCCCTATGAAAATGGAACAAGAAAATATTTTAATACTGGTAACACAATTACCAATACCATTAGTGTTGATGGTGGTACTGACAGAACCAGTGCTAGGTTCTCTGTAACCAATGTAAAGAATGATTGGATTACACCCAATACTGGTTACGGCCGTAATACTGTTTCATTGTCTGTGAATTCAAAAGTGAATGACAAATTACAAATATCTTCTAAGATAAATTATACCAATAAGTTTAGCGACAACCTTCCTGGAGCTGGATACGGTAATCAGTCAATCATGTACTGGTATATCTTTTGGCAACCAAGTGCTGATCCAGAATGGCTGAAGAATTATTGGGCCTTGGGTCAAGAAGGTAAGAGAATCCAATTTCCTTTTAGTTCTTTTCCAGAAAATCCATATGCCATTGCCAATGAATTCTTAAACAGTTCTAACAGGCATAATGTTACAGGTAATATTCAGGCATCTTATAACCTTACAAAGGAATTGAGTTTGCAACTACGTACTTCTATTGACTTGTCTTATGAAGCACGTGCACAAAAAAGACCTTATGATGCAGGATCCAAAATGGTTAAAGGTTCTTATCGCTCACAAAATATTTTTGCCAATGAAGCAAGCTCTGATTTCTTAATCAAGTACAATAAAAAAATCAACAACAAGTTTGAACTTTCTGTAACTGGTGGTGGTAGCATGTTGCGCAACAGTTATAACAGAGATGAAAACAGGGCGGATTCCTTAATCTATCCAGGTGTCTATTCTTTTTCTAATGCAGCTGGCCCCATTGTTGCTATGCCCTATAGCAGTAGATATGCCATCAACAGTTTTTACGGAATCATTTCTGCTACTTATAACAAGTATCTCTATTTAGACTTGACTGCCAGACAAGACTGGAACTCCGTATTGGCTACACCAGAAAGAACCACCAATTCGGGATTCTTTTATCCATCTGCCAACATGAGTTTTGTTTTGTCTGATGCGGTGAAACTTCCCCAAATTGTAAGTTTTGCCAAATTACGTTTCTCGGTTTCAAGTGTAGGTAGCGGGGGTACTAGCCCTTATCTAACTGCATATAATTATGAAACAGCAGGTAGCTTGTTCAATGGTGGATTGCAAACACCTGGTTTGTTGGCCAACCCTAACTTACGCCCTTTAAGAACCATTACTTATGAGGCAGGAGCCAACGTGAAGATGTTCCAAAATAGATTGAATATAGACCTGGCTTTGTATACAGGCAATACCAAGGACCAACACTTACGCAGAATCTTAGACAGAGCAGCTGGTTATACCCAAGTATTAATCAATGCTGGAAGGGTGAACAACAGCGGTATTGAATTATCCATTAACGGATCACCCGTTAAATCTAAAAATGGCATTAGCTGGAATACAGGAATTGTATTCTCTGCCAATAGAAATAAAATCAAAGATTTATTAGATAGCTCTGTTGTATTACAAACTGGGCCAGTTGGTGGTGGACAGATTGTTGCCAAAGTAGGTGGTAGCATGGGCGATTTGTATGGACGTGGTTATGTACGTGCCCCAGATGGTCAAGTGGTTTATGATGCAACAACTGGTAATGCCTTAATCTCTACCGATGTAGTGTATTTGGGTAATACCATTCCTAAATACAAAATTGGGTTTACCAATGAATTCACTTACAAACAATTCCGTTTGAACTTCTTATTTGATGCTCAGGTTGGAGGAATAGCCCATTCCTTAATGAACTACAAATTAGCTGAACAGGGTAAAACTAAAATTACTATCCCTGGTAGGTATAACGGCATTATTGGAAATGGGGTAGTCATGGATGCAAGTGGTAAATACACTCAGAACACCACTATTGCTACAAATATTGATGAATACTATCGTTCACATTATGGTATAGACAATGCAGAGGGAAGCACATTTAGCACTGACTTTATCAAATTCAGAGAAGCTAGATTAGACTTTAGTTTTAGCCAGTCTTTGCTAAAGCGTTTGCGTTTGCAAAAAGCAACCATTGGGGTTTATGGCAGGGACTTATTTATTTGGTCACCATGGCCCATGTTTGATCCTGAGTTTGGAACACTTAGCGGTACCGATATTGTTAGAGGGTTTGAAACTGGTCAGTTTCCTTCTACCAGAACCATGGGTGTGAATTTAGTTGTAGGATTTTAAATCAATCAAAAATGAAAAAGCAATTTCAATATATACTTTTTGCTGCAACGCTTATGAGTCTTGCACTGGCTTCTTGCACAAAGGATTTTACAGAAATCAATACTGATAGGAACAATATTCCTGATGCATTGCCTCAACAGTTGTTAGCTCCTGCCTTGGTGAATACTTTAACTTATAACATGTTGCGTAACCGCAATTTTAATAATGAGTTGATGCAGATTACCATTAACCAGAGTGATGCAGAAGGTCAGGTGTTCAGATATGACTATCGTTCTAACTGGTCTGATTATTTGTACAATGGTATGTATAGTCAGTTGACCAATTTTAAAGAGATCTATAAGTTGGCTAGCGACAGTGGTGTCAATTACAATAAGTCTTATATGGGCATCTCTTTAATTTGCCAGTCTTGGATGTATAGTATTCTAACTGACACTTATGGAGACATTCCTTATACCCAATCTAATACAGGAAGGGACTCTCTAAATTATGAACCAAAATTTGACAAACAGAAAGACATCTACTTAGACCTGTTTCAAAAACTGGAACTTGCCAATACCCTACTGACTACTAATACAGCTATTGTTGCTTCTAGTGATCCAGTCTATCTGGGTAATATTGCTAAGTGGCGTAAGTTTGGTAATAGTCTATACCTACGTTTGTTGTTGCGTGTCTCTGGCAAAGCCGATGTTTCTGCTCAGGTAATTGCCAAGATTAAAGAGATTGCAGAAACCAATACTGCTGCTTATCCCATTATTGCTGCAAATGATGAATCTGCCATTTTAAAGTGGACAGGAGTTGCACCATATATCTCACCTTATATAGCGGTTCGTGAGCAAGATTTTAGAGCACCTGGTTTGGCCACTTTCTTTATTCAAAACCTAGTTAACTGGAATGACCCACGCATAGACATTCCAACCTATGGTACTGGTGGATTTAACCGTTGGGGTATTGCTCCTTATCAAGGTGCTTACCTGGGACTGCCTGGTGGATATGCTGCTGGTGAAAACCCCATTAAGAAATCTTATTTCTATTCCAACACTTCTTTGGTGTCTTTACAAACAGACCCATTAACGGGTATGATGATGAACTTTGCAGAAATAAAATTCATCCTTGCAGAAGCTGCAGCTAGGGGATGGATTACCGGATCTGCTGAAACATTTTATAATGAAGGCGCTTTGAATAGTATAACCCTTTGGCTGCCTCTTTGGCCTACAATGATTAATACTCAAACCGGTTTGTTAAATAATATCAACACCTTTTTAATAGCTGGAGATATTCAATGGAATAACAATGCTGTATTAGAAGACAAGTTAGAGCGGATTCACTTGCAAAAATATTATGCCCTTTTCCTAACCGATATGCAACAGTGGTTTGAATATCGCCGTACAGGCCATCCCAAACTTCCTGTGGGAAATGGTTTGAAAAACAATGGAGTAATGCCATCTAGGATGACTTACCCCGTTTATGTACAATCATCTAACCCAACCAATTATCAATTGGCTGTTGCTGCTCAAGGTGCAGATTTGATTTCCACAAAAGTGTGGTGGCAGAAACCTTAATCAAGCATAGAAACAAAAACTTGTAGAACTAATTCTGATAAAATGAAACAAAGTATTTTCCCATCTCTTCTGCTTTGCATACTGGTAATAATTACCGGTTGTGATAAGAATGGTAATTATCCCGGTGGTCAAGTAAGTCCCTATATTTCTATTTATGATGTAAAGGACGTTTATAAAGGAACAGACATTACCCTTAGCAAAGACGTATTGTATGGTTCTACAAAAATTACTGGAGTGGTAGTTTCTGATCATTCTGGGGGTAATTTACCAACAGGTTTGTTGGTGATGCAAGACCGCAGACGTTTGAATGAATTAAGAGGGATTGCTTTATCTGTTGGCACTGAAGCTGCCAAATATGTACCTGGTGATTCACTGGTGGTTGATATTGCAGGTGGTGTATTAAAAAGAGTGGATGGCATTATGCAAATTACAGGTGTTTCTGCCTCTGCTATCACAAAGGTTTCTTCTGGTAATGCAATTGCAGCCAACAGGGTGCCTTCTAACTTAATCTTGGCTACTCCTGATAAATACGAAGCCACTTTGGTAGTGATAGTAAAAGCTGGTTTCAATCCATTGCCAGCTCCCACCGATACTTACACTGGTGAGAAAGTTCTAAACGATGGTTTTGGAGACCTGACCCTTCGTACAGAAGCTACAGCTAGTTTTGCCAAAAACACGCTTCCTTTCTTGGGAAATTTTTATGGCATTCCATTTAATAAATTGGTTGGAGACAATCAATTGGTACCACAGATGCGAATGCGCACAGCAAATGATGCAGTGGTATTGAGCTCCACCATTAATGTTACACCATTGTTGATTTCGGGTTTTATCAGTGATGTATCTGGTGCTGATGGTAACTATGAGTATATCCAATTTTTAGCCACCAGGGATATTGATTTTGCAGTAACGCCTTATTCAGTTGTGGTTACCAATAATGCTAACGCATCAACCCCAACTGGTTTTCCAGCAAATGGTTGGGCAACTGGTGGTTTAAGAACCTATAAATTGAATATGAATAGCGGCAAAGCTACTAAAGGATCTTTCTTTTATGTTGGTGGAACTGGTAAAACCATCAACGGGGCCTCTTCTACAAGTATGGCTGCGTCAAATTGGATAAAAGCCTACAACTATACATTAGCAGATGGAGAAGGTTTTGGAACAAAGACAGGTGGCTTGTTTGCCAATAGTGGTAACGCTTCTGGTCTAGCTGTTTTTGCTGGAACAACCATTACCGCTGCTTCTGTTCCATTAGATGTCTTGTTTGTATCTACAGGTGGTAGTTTATTTACTACTACACCAAGCACCATGGGTTATAGAATTGGCAATACGGATTGGTACGATGTTAAGAATCCAATTACACTTGTTGACCAGCCTTATTATAGAGCAGGATCAAACACATTGAATATGTCTTATACCACGGCGGATCTTGGATATTTTTACAAGATGGGTGGAGAATACAGTGTTAGTTTGGGCAGGTGGATGAAAGCTCGTACACAAACCAATGTACTTCTTACCAAAACTTCAGCAATAACAGAGATTGAAGGAACAGGTGCAACAATTTTAAAATAAAAGCGGCAATTTTCTCAGGGTAGTTCTATTATACTGGTTTAAATAATCAGACTAATGGAATGCCCTGGGGATAATTGAAAAAATTATTGGGGTCTAATTTTTTCTTGATGGTTTTGAGCTTTTCTAAATTGCTACCATAGTAGGCATCTAAGAAATTGCTTTGATTTCTGTCTATAAAATTTA
>CAIZMD010000699.1 GCA_903933995.1 uncultured Bacteroidota bacterium | reverse complement strand
GGAGATAAATTTGAAACTCCTTTACAAGGACTGTCAAATGTGCTTTTAACACCACATATTGGTGGATCTACTGAAGAAGCCCAGCAAAATATTGGAGAAGATGTGAGTATTAAATTATTCCAATATTTAGAAAGAGGTATCACCAATGGATCTCATACAGTTCCGGCCATTGGTTTACCACCTGTAGAAGGTGCACACCGTATTTTGCATGTTCACAATAACAGACCTGGTGTTTTGAGTGCCATTAATACCGAATTGTCTAAACACGGCATCAACATTGTGGGCCAATACCTAAAAACCAATGACGAAATTGGCTATGTGGTTTTAGACGTAGACAAAAAACTGTCTAAACAGGCTTTGGAACTACTCAGAAATGTAAAAGAAACCATTAAAGTGAGGATGCTTTATTAATTATTTAGCTTCAATCAAGATAATTTATCAAGAGATGCATCGGCCCAGCCGGTGCATTTTTTTATTAAGCCAATTGAAGTTTCATTTGTTGAATTTCCTCTGAATCCACCAGACAGTTTTGCAAAGATTCTTGCATAGATTCAACTACAAATTTCATACTACTTGGTACTAGTTTTCTGGCAGAAGAATGTAATTCCTGCGCACCTGTAAAACTAGCAAGTTCTTGAATATTACTGGCCCTTACGCCGCTACCAGGCATGATGATGATTCTATCTGTTGCTTGTTGAACCAATTGTTGAATCAATTCCTTAGCGTCAAAAGCATTGGGTTCTTGGCCACTGGTCAGGATTCTACTACAACCTGTTTGAATAATGGTTTCCAAAGCTTCCATGGGTTGAATGCATCGGTCAAATGCTCTATGAAAAGTCACTTCCATGGGATAAGCCAGTGATACTAATTTTGCTGTTCTATCTGCATCAATGCTTCCATCTAGGTTAAGTAATCCCAAAACTACTCCTTCAAAACCCAGTTCCTTTGCTAGCGCGATGTCTTTTTGCATGACCCGATAAGCGGATTCGCTATACAAAAAATCGCCACCATGTGGCCGAATAATGGGAAAAATGGGAATGGAAACCAGTTCTCGAACCGTTTTCATAAAACCATAGGAGGGTGTGGTACCCCCATCATGGGGATTCTCACAAAGTTCCAACCTATCGGCGCCAGCCTGAGCGGCTTGGATAGCTGAATCAATATTAAAAACGGCAATTTCTAGGATCCGGCTCATTAGATAATGAATTTACCGGGTACCATAAAGTTCTTGTCATCGGCGTAGCAAACGGCAAAATCAAAGCCTTTTTGAATACAATAACCGCCGTATTCGCCTTTTTTATTAATGGCAATAAATCCTACCTGAATGTCTTTGGCAGCAGGTCCTTTGATTTTAATAATCCGTTCAACGGCTTTTTTGCAGGCCATTTCTGGAGAATTTCCCTGGCGCATGAGTTCAACCACCAAGTGAGAACCACAAATTCGGATCACGTCTTCACCCTGACCTGTGGCTGTTGCAGCCCCAATTTCATTGTCTACAAATAATCCGGCGCCAATGATAGGGGAGTCCCCTAGTCTTCCGCGCATCTTAAAACCCATACCACTGGTGGTACATGATCCGCTTAAATTGCCATTGGCGTCTAGGGCCACCATGCCAATGGTATCGTGGTTCCAATTGCCATTCTCTAATTTATGTGGTGCAAATGCTTCTTGCTTTTTTAGGTTCCCGGAGTTTTCAATATTGATGACCGGTTTGTATTCGCTTTTGATTAGCCAATTGTCATAGGCTTTTTGGGCTTCTACAGAAAGCTTTTGAGGTTCTAATGGAAATCCTTCTGCTTGTGCAAATTGCTGGGCGCCTGAACCCACCAGCATTACGTGTGGGGTTTTCTCCATCACGCGTCTGGCTACAGAAACCGGGTGTTTGATTCTTTCTAAAAATGCTACGCTACCGCAATTGGAAAATTCATCCATGATACAGGAATCCAAAGTCACATATCCGTCCCGGTCAGGATTGGCTCCCAAACCCACGCAGCAATTCTGCGATGCTTCCGTAATGCGTACGCCTTGTTCCACCGCATCCAACGCTCGACCGCCCTTTGATAAAACCGCCCAAGCCGCCTTATTCGCTTCAATGCCTTCACGCCAGGTAGATATGACAATGGGTTTACGAGCTTCGGCTTCAGATCTAAAACTGCTGAACCCAAATGCGGACAATCCTAAGGAACTTAATTTCAAGAAACTGCGTCTAGCGAGCATGGAATAATTTTTCTGAAAACTAAGGATTAATTCGGGAAAAGGAATTCCTCAATTATATATTATTGAAATTCACAAGTCAAATTTTAATGACTTGACCATGAAATTTCAAAATTGTGAATATGCTGTCAATATTTGATCTTATTATTATTGCCTTATTGAATTCACCAGAATTTGTAGGCTTATAAGTAACACTTAAAATTGCTGAATCATTGGGCAAAATAGACTTAGTTATAAAACTTGGAACAGTGCATTCGCATGAAACTGTTACGGTATCTATAATCAAAGGTCC
>CAIZMD010000698.1 GCA_903933995.1 uncultured Bacteroidota bacterium | reverse complement strand
TGTAAAAGAAACAAGCTTTTTCATTTCTGCATCACGAATAGATTCATTGTTACGTGATCTAGTTTCTAATTCTCTAATGATGGTCTTTAGTGAATGAATACCCATTCCTTCAATGGATGGTTTCATTCTATGTGCCAGCTTAGACAAAGCATCCCATTCATCTTTATCGGAATAATCTTTTAGCTTTTCAATATCATTTGGCAATTGGTCAAGGAAAAGTGAAACCATTTTTCCTATAAAATCGGGATTCCCTTTTCCTATCTGTCTAACCATAGTTAGGTCATATAAGAGCACCCCTTCAGCTTGAGGTAATAATAACCCAGCATCTTCTTCAACCAATATTCTTGCAGAAGGTTTTACAACATCAGGCAATGGAACTGCAGACAAAGGATTAGTTGGTAAAAACTTACTAAGTACAGAATATAATTTCTCTTCCGTGTAAGGTTTAGTGATATAATCATTCATTCCAGCTTGAAAATAAAGATGGTTATCCCCTTTTAAAGCATTTGCTGTTAGAGCAATAATGGGAATATTAGCCAATGCAGTATCTGGTAGTTTTCTAATAATTTCAGTTGCTTCAATGCCATCCATTTCGGGCATTTGAATGTCCATCAAAATCAAATCAAAATGTTGCTTTTGCACCATTTCTACAGCAATCCTTCCATTAGAAGCTACAGCCACTTCCATTCCCCAAGACTCTAAAATTTGACGAGCAATAAATTGATTCAATTCAACATCCTCTGCAATTAATATGCGCTTCTCACCTATTAGACTGTAATCTTCCGGAGCTTGGTCTTCTTGAGCTAACATATCAGCTGACCCTATTTTATATGGAAGATTAAAATGGAAAATGGTTCCTTCACCAAATTTACTTTCCACACTAATAGAACCACCTTGCATTTCAATTAGGTTCTTACATATAGATAATCCTAACCCAGTTCCTCCAAATTTTCGTGTAGTATCAGTGGATGCTTGAACAAATGGTTCAAATATTGTTTCTAATTTAGAAGTATCAATTCCTATTCCTGTATCATGTACAGAAAAATCAATAATAATATTATCGTCCTTTCTACTAGAAGTGAAAATATTAACGGTCACCTTTCCTCTAGCAGTAAATTTAATAGCATTATTCAAAAGGTTATTAAGGATTTGAATAAGTCTATAAGGATCTCCAATCAAAACTAACGGTTCTTCCAATTGAGAAAAATAATTCAACTGAATCCCCTTTTCTTCTGCTTTATACTGAAAGGATTGAATAGAGGAGTTTAGTTTGTCTGCAAATCTGAATGGTATTTGCTCAAATTCAAATTTACCAGAAGTGATTTTTTCAATATCTAAAACGTCATTAACAATCACCAAAAGGTTATTCGCTGACTCTTTGATTAACTTAAGATAATTTTTTTGAGCCTCACCCATTTCGGTTTTAGCTAAGAGATTGGCAACACCAAGAATACCATTCATAGGTGTCCTAATTTCATGACTCATATTGGCCAAGAAAATTTCTTTGGCTTTTGAAACATTTTCTGTAATCTGCTTAGCAAGCAACAATTCATTTTCGGCATGAATCCTTTCGGTAATATCTTGTGAAAATCCAATTACATAAGGCTCCACCCCTTCTTCTTCCACTAAATAATTTTGGTACAACAGGAATAACTTTTTCCCATTTTTATGTAATGCTCTAAATACCCCTTTAGATTTCCCTTCTTTCATTACTATATCTAAGTAATAAGAACGGAAATTATCATTCTCCTTTTCTGGTATAAAAGACATCAGTGGCCTGCCAATTAACTCTTCAGCAGTAAATCCCAAAGTTTCACAAATGGAGGGGTTCACACTCAATAAAATTCCATTTTGATCATGGGTACAAATTAGCGCTTGACTATAATTAAATAAGTCTCTATACCTTTTTTCATTAATCCTTACCTGGTCTTCAATTCTTTTCCTATCTGTAATGTTAACCCCATACCCTATCACCATTTCTACGTCTCCAGTGGAATTGATTACTGGATACATATTTCTAAAATGAAACTCCTTTGCACCATTTGCAGCAGTTAAGGTTTCTTCCCAAGCAACTAATTTTTTTGACTTAATTACTTGATTAAAAATCTTTCTTCTACCTTCTACTATAGAGAATGGCTTATTCTTATATTCACAATAATCCTCATCTTTTTTACCAATCATCCATTGTCTTAATTCATTGTCTTTAATAGCTACTGGATTGATAAACAAATACCTATGTTCATGGTCAAATACAACAATATCTGATGGAATACCATTTAATACTTGCTCATAGAACATGCGTTGTTTTTCTAATCTTTCCTGAGCCAATTTCTTTTCGGTTATATCAATCATCAAACCAGTAAAAACCCTAGAACCATTCCCATCGTCATAAGAAAAAGAAGAAGAGGCAGAATACCACACAATACCTCTTTCAGGCACAATTAACCTTCCTTCAAAATTAAAAGGCTCATTGGTTGAATTAGTGTGTTTAACCGCTTCTAATAACCTACCAAGATCATCAGGGTGTACAGTTTTATTGAAATCCAGAAATTCCTCGGCGGTTAATCCTAATACTTTTTCAATTGTTTTACCAATAAATTTAAATCCACTTGACCCGTTTTGATTAAACACATACTCATACAAAACACCAGGCATATTGTCAGAAAGTGATCGCAACTGCTTTTCACTTTGCTCTAATGAAAGTTCTACCAATTTTAAATCTGTGATATCTGTATGCGTACCAATGATGGTTTTAGGTATACCAAAAGAGGTCTTTGAGAGAAGCATACCCCTATCCATTACCCAAATATAAGTTCCATCTTTTTTCTGGATTCTATATTCTGTTTTATGACTTGTAATTAATCCTTCCCCATATTGATGGTCATAATCTTTGATAATATGATAATCATCAGGATGCAAAATGGTCTTCCATACATCCTCCATACCTTCTAACTCCAATTTTGTAAACCCAAGTAACTTTTCATAGAGCTCAGAAAAAAAGGATTTATTATTTTCAAAGTCATGTTCCCAAACGCCTGCGCCCGCCCCTTCTAAAGCAAATCTCCAACGATCTTCAGCCATTCTAATTTTCTCTACCGCAACTTTTTTGTCTGTAACATCTTCTTGTAAAATAAAATAATGTAGTACTTCTGAATTCTCATCCAAAATAGGCTGACCATTTACCTTTGCCCAGTATGGATTTCCTTGAAGAGGATAATTCAGAATCTCACATTCAAAAAAACTATTCTCTTTTATTTTTGATTCAATAAACTGAAGCGTCTGTGGACTGGTCTCTTTTCCTGTTAGTAATGAACCAATAGACTTACCAATACAATCTTCTAATTGATACCCATTCATTTGCTGAAAAGCCCGGTTAACCCATTGTATCTTTCCAGTATTATCTAATAGAATTCCAGCATTTACGGTTTCTTCAGCAACTATGGCAAAATGCCTAAACTCATTTCTTTCTTTACTTATTTGTTGTAGTAAAACTTTATTATCCTCTTCGGCCATTTCTTTGGCGTGCAATACATGTAACAAATCTAAAGAAGCATCATGCTTGGCAAAATCCTTTTGCACTATTGCTTGATTAGCCACTTCATCCAGATTTGTAAACCAAGGAGACCCAACAAAAATCAACTGATTACCTTCTTCTAAAAACTCAAATTGCCCTCTCAAAATAACCTGCCCCTTCTCTGTTTTTATTTCTAGAAAGAACATTTTGTCTATACTGGATTTCAATTCAGAAAATCCAACTTTTGAAAAGCTGGGTCTACTAACCACAAAACAATCATCAAAGCTTTTCCCCAGCTGAAAACTACCTAGCTTATTCAATGATTCCCCTATTGCAATAATTTGCATCTCTTCATTGAGAAGAAAAAAGAATGGGAATAACCTATTCCACTGTTTAATATTTAAATGAATACTTTGCAATCAATCAATTTTTAAGTCAATTCCAACTTATTTCAAAAATTTCATTATCAAAACCTTGTTCCCTACTTTGAATTAAATCAACAGTTGCATCTACTTTAAAATAAGTTGCCAATCCTAGTAATAATCCTCTCATAAATTCTTGTAAAGCAGGTCTTTTAGAAAAATAATGAACCCTAAACTGCTTATCAGCCAATTTGTCTACCTTGAATTCAGGTGGTGATAATTTTGGATACATTAATTGAACCCGGTTGTGAAAGCTAGGAAGACCTATTAAAAATTCAGCTAAATCTGTCCCTCCTGTTTTCAACATTGAACCATACCTATGCTGACAAGTATGCAATATCCACCACTTGCCAAATTCTAAAAGCACGTCACCAATGGTTATTCCTACTACCTCTGCAGTTGAAGTTGCTAATTGATAGGTAATAGCATCATCATATGCTTCATTACTTAAAAATATCTTCTTTGGAAGACCCGATTTTAAAAGAATTTCTTCCCAAACAGGTTTGCCAAATTGATTAATAACCAACTCTTCAATAGAGGCATTGATGATTCCGTACATAACTAGATTTACTTTTGTTTGAGCTCACCATTTTGAATCATCCTATAAATAGTAGACTTGCCAACGTCTAATTTTTTAGCAACCATCAACACATCATTATCATATTTTTCCATAAAATGCTTGATAATTTTCAGCTCATACTCTCTTAGCGTATTCTCTTCTGCCAAAAGGGAGGAAACGCCACCCATGATTTCTACATTCAAGTCTTTCTCTTCAATGGAAATACCGTCAGACATAACCGCAGCAAGCTCAATCAATGATTTCAACTCCCTTACATTTCCAGGAAAGGAATAAGACCTTAGTTTCTGGAATGCTTCAGGACTAATTTGTTTTAATTCTATTTTATTATCTGTACAAAACTCTTTAAGAAAATGCTTGGCCAATACTAAAATATCATTCCCTCTTTCTCTTAATGGCGGCATTTCTATGGGTAATCCCAACAACCTATAATAAAGATCCTCTCTGAATTTCTTTTCCTTTACGTCTTCTAGTAAGTTTCTATGTGTTGCAACAATCACTCTTACATCAATTGGAATAATAGTATTTCCCCCAATTCTAGTGATTTCCCTTTCTTGTAATACACGTAACAGTTTAGCCTGTAACATGGCATCCATCTCACCTATTTCATCCAAAAAGACAGTTCCCTTATTGGCCTCTTCAAATTTACCAATTCGTTTTTCTACCGCACCAGTAAAGGCCCCCTTCTCGTGTCCAAACAATTCTGTCTCTAATAAATCACGTGGTATTGCTGCCACATTGATAGCAACAAAGGGTTGTTTTTGTCTATTAGAATGATAATGAATGGCTTTTGCTACCATCTCTTTACCAGTGCCTGTTTCTCCAGTAATAGAAACCGTAATATTCGTAAGTGTAGCTTTTTGTATTAGACCAAATACTTTTTTAATAGGTTCACTCTGACCAATTATGGAATTTGAAAAATCGTAGCTTTTTTTCAGCTCACTTTTTAATGTGGCTACCTCTTTTCTAAGATCCTTAATTTCTCGTAAACGAACCAATAGATTCCATAACCTATCATTGGTTTCCTCGTCTTTTACTATATAATCAAATGCTCCGGTTTTCAATAAATTAACAGCTGTGGCAATATCTTCTTGGCCAGAAATGATAATCACTTCTGTTTCTGGACTTATTTCTTTAATCTTTTTTAGTACTTGATTTCCGTCCATTTCAGAGAGAGAATAGTCAAGCGTCACCACATCTGGCGAATCATACATGGCTTTCAAAAAATCTTTCTCATTCTCAAATTTGCTTACTTGATAATCTGGATTCATTGAAAGATGGTGTTCTAGCATAGCCCCATACCAACGATCATCCTCAAGAATAAATATTTTCAACCCATTCACAGGTTTCATAATAATTCATTTAAAAATCCAAGTAGACAGAAATACCGTCAATACAATATGCTAATCTACAAACTGTTTCATAATTGGAAAATTTTTATTTTTTAGACAATAGGATGATTTTTCCATATTTGGGAATTAAATTCCAATTTGGACACAACCACTTACCCTTCTACTTTCAACCTTTTGATTTTCAATACTTTAAAATCAAAATTGATCTTGGTATAGAATTTGACTATTCGCAACCTTTTATGAAAAAAAAACTTATCAAAGTTTCCACATCTTCACAACAGTGAAGCCTAACAGCAATTCTAATAACTACCTTTACCCCTAACGCAAACGTATTATTTATGTTAAAAGTGGGTGTTTTTGGAGTGGGTCATTTGGGTAAATTCCATTTAAATAATTGGAAAGAAATTGAGGGAGTTAAATTGGTTGGATTTTTTGACCCCAATAATGAAAATGCCAATCAGGTTATAGAACAATATGGCCTAAAACGCTACATGGATGAAGAAAAATTGATGGATGCCTGTGACATCATTGATGTAATTACTCCAACAGACCATCATTTTAATATTTGCATGCAAGCCATTAGAAAAGGTAAACATGTATTTGTTGAAAAACCACTGGCACATACCATTCAAGAAGGAAGAGACATTGTAAATATGGTTAGAGAAGCCAATGTAAAAATGCAGGTTGGCCACGTAGAAAGATTTAATCCAGCATTTTTAGCTTTGAAAGACATGACGCTAAACCCCATGTTTATAGAAGTACATAGATTGGCCCAATTCAACCCAAGGGGCACAGAAGTTAGTGTCATTTTAGACTTGATGATACATGATATTGATATCATTTTGAGTTTAGTCAAGAGCGATGTAAAGCATATTTCTGCAAGTGGTGTAGCAGTCATGACCGACACTCCAGATATAGCCAATGTTCGTATTGAATTCAATAATGGATGTGTTGCTAATTTG
This sequence comes from uncultured Bacteroidota bacterium, assembly GCA_903933995.1. GTDB lineage: Bacteria > Bacteroidota > Bacteroidia > Chitinophagales > Chitinophagaceae > Sediminibacterium. The sequence goes on along the minus strand of CAIZMD010000698.1, from coordinate 3,979 downwards.
ACAAGCAGTAGAATTAGCATGAAAAAAATGCGGAAAATCAGACTCTTCCAACCCAATTCTTATATAGGCATTGACTTTCTAGAAAAGAAGGCAGAAATCATAAAACTCAAACAACCAGAAGATACCAATGTGTTTTCTTTTGACATTGAAACACATAATGGCAAGAAGACTATCGCCATAGCCAATCCCGTAATAGAACCACAAAATGCCATTAAACTAGAATTAGAATCATTTGTAAATGCCATTTTAACCAATAGTCCTACTGTTGTTAGTGAATTAGACGGATTCCTTGCTATGGAAGTAGCCCATCAGATTTTGGAAAAAATCAATAGCACCAGCATCCTGGTATAACTACATGCAAGTACAGATTAAAAACAGTTTGCTTTATGCATTCTCTGATTTGCTATTTAGTGCTATTGCTTTCACAGTATTTTCATCTATAATAGTTGTCAACTCATCACACACTGGGTTGACTTGGTTATTGATTAACCCCTCACCATTATCCATTTCAATCATCTCTTTGACCTGGATGTTTTTTTTTCTGCTGATGGGCAGTTATCAAACTTCTATCTATAGAAAATCCAGACTCAATGAATTAACAACAACCCTGATTCAATCAGCTATTGGAGTATCTTTTATGGTGGTACTAAAGCTGATTGATACTGCACCTCAGGTTTGGCTAGGGTATATTTTGATCCAGTTTTCTTCCGTTTTTGTAGGAAGGGCCATATTATTGGCAAAAGCCAAACTAGACATTGTTCAGCATAAGTTTTTTTTCAACACATTAATCATTGGCAATAACCCAACAGCCCTGAGCTGTTACAAAGAGTTAATAAAGAATTTTCATTATCTGGGACTTAAACCTATTGGGTATCTGCAAACGCCAGAAGAATCCAAAAATGGCTTGGGAAAATATATAGAATGCCTTGGCAATACCAATGAGTTGCTTAGTGTAATTGATGTCAAAAAAATTGATCAAGTCATAATTGCTTTGGATAAAAAACAATATCAATTGGCAGAATCGCTGATTAACCTCTTGATAGAAAAACCGGTTGATATTAAACTAGCGCCTAGCATGATTGATATCCTATCTGGATCTGTTAAAACAAATAATGTATTTGGCGCTACATTGATAGACTTACAAACGAATCTTTTACCATTTTGGCAACAAAATATTAAAAGGCTTTTTGACCTACTATTTGCATTGCTAAACTTATTACTACTTAGTCCCTTACTGCTATTAATTGCCCTTGTAACTAAAATAACATCTAAAGGACCCATTCTATATTCTCAAGAGAGGGTTGGGTTAAAGGGAAAGCCATTTATCATCTTTAAGTTTAGAAGCATGGAAACTGATGCTGAAAAAAATGGCCCGGCACTTTCTACAGACTTTGATATAAGAATTACAAAATGGGGTAAGTTTTTACGAAAATGGCGATTAGATGAATTACCACAACTTTGGAATATTCTGAAAGGTGATATGAGTTTTATTGGACCAAGACCCGAAAGAAGAATTTATATTGACCAAATGCTACAAACAGCTCCTTATTACAGATATTTACTCAAAGTAAAGCCTGGTCTTAGTTCCTGGGGGATGGTGCAATTTGGTTATGCGTCTTCTGTTCCAGAAATGATTGAAAGAATGAAGTATGACCTTGTATATATTGAAAACCTTTCTTTATTACTTGACTTTAAAATTATGATGCACACTTTACGCATCATTTTGTCTGGCAAGGGGAAATAGGAATTTTGAGTTATTTTAGTGTACTATGCAAACAGCTATCAAATTATATGCTAGTCATGAAATTGACCCTGTAAAATGGAATAGCTGTATTGCCAATAATGCCAACGGTCTAATTTATTCCCAATACCAATATCTAACACTATTAACAAATAAATGGTCTGCAATTGTCATTGGTGATTATGCAGCAATACTACCCCTTCCATGGAATCAGAAATGGGGGATCCGTTACTATCAAGCCATTCCATTTATACAACAATTGGGATTAATTGGTAACATAGACAAAAATCAAATTCCCCTAGTGCTAGAATTGATTAAAAAATTCGCAAAATATGGTGATTTATTTTTCAATTACAGCAATAAAGAACTAGCTATGGCAGTGCCGATCTTGACTAAAACCAATCTGGTATTGGACCTAAGACAAGATTATATTTCCACTGCAAAGAACTATAAAAAAGACTTGACTCAGAATGTAGAAAAGGCAAAAAAACACCACCCCATTTATCAAACCAATACCCAGTTTTCAAACACATTAGAGATATACCAACAACAGTATGGGAATCGATTTAATTGGGTAAGCCAATCTGACTTTCAAAAATTGACAGAGGTTCTAACATTTTATGCTTCAACTGATCAATGCCTAGTAAGGGAATTAATTGATCAGACAACTGAAGAATTATTGGCATCTGCAGTCTTACTCAAAGACAATAAGCGACTTTACCTTTTAATCAATGCTATTACAGCAAAAGGTAGGCAACAATCTTCCAACCATTTATTAATAGATAGCATCATTCATGAATTTTCAGGAACACCATTGTTGCTGGATTTTGAGGGTTCCGAAATTCAAGGGGTACAGGATTTTTATAGCAACTTTCATCCACAAAATCAACCTTATTTCCATTTTCACCATAATCGTTTGGTGTGGCCCTTGAAACTACTTAAAAAATAAAGCTATTTGTGCTGTCCATACATCCATTCAATCATTGGCTGATCAACATAAGCACCCAGCCAAGAAAAATGCCCCACCGTTGGGTACATTGTCAAACCTGGATTAGCCCCTACTTTAAATAAAGCTGCAGCCATATTCATAGATAATTGTGGATTCACCGCCCCATCTTGCGCACCATGAAACATCCAAATAGGAATTTTGGAAAAGCTATTGACCATACTAGTATCACCACCACCACAAACAGGAACAGCTGCTGCAAAAAGCTCAGGCGCCCTTGTAATGGCATCAAACACACCAAAACCACCCATGGACAAACCCGTAATATAAACCCTATTCGGATCTACTGGCAGTTTTTGAATAGCATTCTTAATCAGCCCAAGCAAGAGTTCCATAGGCTTACTTGGATTAGGAAGTAATTGAATATCAGTACTATTGGCTGTTCGCTTAAAATTTGACCACTGTTGACCTTCAGGACATTGAGGAGCTATGACAATGGAAGGATGTTGAAACATAAACTGATCAGTAGCAAACTGCAATGCTCCCCATTTTAGCTGCGCCTCATTATCCTTTCCTCTTTCACCTGAACCATGTAAAAAAATCACCAAAGGATATTTAGCCTTGGGATTGGCGTCTGGAAACAATTGACGATACAACAAAGTATCGCCATTGGCATTTCCAAATTTACCAGCACTAAACCGATTGGATTGTGCAGACAAATTACTTTTGCTAAAACCAAACATCAAAATACTTAGTAGGAATAACAAGTAGGATTTTCTCATGGCGCAGTGTATAAAAAAAGGTTTCATGAAAATTACATGAAACCTTTTAATAAAGCAAAAATCAATTACTAGCGCATCATTTCAAAAACCTGTTTTTGAATAAGCAAGAACTCTTTTTCCAAAAGACCAATTGCTCCTTCCTTGGCTGGTGACATAGGCTCAAAAGAAGTGGCAATTTCCATGTATAAATCACTCACTTTCCTTCTGTATTTTAATTCATCATAGAAAATGGTTTGGCGTTTCAATTCCAAAATTTCATGACGCATACTATCCAATTTGGCTGTCTTTTTAACTTGTTCAGCAGATGGATTGGTAATTTTTTGCCAGCCTACCAATGTCTTATCTAAACTATCAACCAATACAGCCAAATTCTCATGCAATTGAAACATTCTTGTACTTTGGTTATGCAATCTAGCCACATTGGCTGCTGAAAAACCTTTGGCGTCATTGGGCAAAATATTGATCATTTGATCATATGATTTACCATCTACTTTCATCACAACTTTATAC
>CAIZMD010000697.1 GCA_903933995.1 uncultured Bacteroidota bacterium | reverse complement strand
TGTTTTACTACCCTTGGCTATATAGAAATAATAAACGCTATTGGTATTGATCAAATAGACATCTTCTGATTCTCCACTATTATAATTTAGTTTGTTATTGTAACGAATATCTCCGGACTTAATTTTTTTAGCAATGATGGTGCCATTTCCTACACCCACGCCTAAGAAAAAGGATAATAAACCAAAAGCTATAAAATTAATAGCATGGTCTCTAAATACATTCTCTACCTCCTCATTTGTGTAATCAGATTTTAGTTTCAAGGACTTTTGAATCCAGGCTTTGTGTCTGTATTTTTTTAATAACATAGCGTATCCATACATGCCAAAACAAAATCCAATAATCCCAAATAAAAACAAAGGATGAGAAGTCATAGTAGCAATAGGACTAATCAAAATATCCATGATGGTGGAATACTTGAGAATATTAATCCCAAGCATATAGTGAAAAACGCTCTCTTTAAAAAGACCAATCAATACTAAGTATAGGTATCCAAATGGAAGTAATTTTTCCAGCTTGTCTGTATATTTCATGCATTAGGGGTTTGCGTGATAAATATACGTAACCAAGGGATATGCCAATAGGCTATTACAAAATTTCTAATGGTTTAAATACCAAATACTAAAATTCAGGGCCGTAGCAAATGATACCCATAAGAGATAAGGCAGTAATAACCATGCAGCCAATTTGGAGATTTTTGAAAACTCAAAGATGGTTAAAGAGATAAAGAGCAACATGGCAATAATGTCTATTAGTGCCAAGAAACTGGAGTGAAAATTAAAAAAGACAATACTCCACCAAAAATTTAAAAAGAGTTGCACTGCAAAATAAACTATGGCCTTTCTTTTCTTGTTGATTAGCTCTGGAGATTTCCAAATTAACCAAGCGGAAATGCCTATCAATAAATACAAAACCGTCCAAACTGGGCCAAATAAATAGCCAGGAGGATTCCAGGATGGTTTTTGCAATGCCTCAAACCAAGGGTTATTGGCAACACCGGCCAATAATCCACTAATAATGCCCACGCTTTCACAAAGTAAAATGCTGAATACAAGTTTTCTACCACTGGTTAATTGCATACCAAGAATTATCATACAATTTAGGTTTTGTTTTTGGAATGCAGTTTGGGAAATACTTTACAAACATTTCATAATTCGCATAGAATTGAGTCTATTGAATAAAATAGACCTTTTTAATTTTGTTCTTTTCTATATGATAGATGGCTGTGGCTTCAAATTTGTTCTTTCCCATGCCAGAAATACTTTCTTTGTCAATGACAATATTGCGTTGAATAATGCGGCCAACAATATCACAATGCAAGCTGGGGATGTTTTTGAACATTCCCTCATAGTCTTTACGCATTGCGTCTTTGCCTTTAGAAAGCAATTTATCTGGGAACTCATATAACTCTACATCATCCGCATAGGGCTCTAAGAACGCGTCAATATTTTTTGCGTTATAGGCTTTTAATTGTCTTTCTACTAAGTCTAAAGGACTATCTTTTTTAGTGGTATCTGCAATAACAGTTTGAATTAGCTTAAAACTAGAATGATTGATTCTTGAAAAACTGGTAAAAACAATAAGGAGGCTTATTATTAAAAAAAAGGATTGTTTCATACAATTGATTTAAATGAATTTACAAACTTTAGCTAGTAACATAAGCGTAATAATTAGCTTTTTAAAGCACTAAACTTGATCATGTCTAGGTAAATGATACCCCATATATGACCGTCCAAATCTGAGATGGTTCTTACTTGCATGAAAGTTTCTTCAATTTTAGGAAGTATCTCTAAACCACCCGCCTGCAAAGCAGCTTCAACCATTAAGTTCATCTGCTCTACAGATTCAACAGGAAGGGTGTAACTGCTATTGGTATGTTCTTTTGGATTAGGAATGGGTTTTCCATTTCCTGTTTGAAACATCTCATAATTCTGTAACATCAGCAATATCTGATCAGACCAGGCCATGCATTTTTGATCATCAAAACTGAATACGGGATTGGGCACAAAACCCAACTGGGTATAAAATTTCACAGATGCCAAGAGATCCCTCACTGGTAGATTAATAAAAATCTGTTTCATGAATGTCTGTTGCTGTTAGAATTATTTCAATATCGGCAATGAAATAGTAGAAGCATTGTGGAAGATCTTAATGGTGGCTTTTTTAAAGTCTTCGTTCTTTGCCTCATAGATATTCATAAACTGTTGCGGGTTGCGGTCTACAATGGGAAACCAGCTACTTTGAATTTGAATCATCATTCTATGACCTTTTTTAAAAGTGTGTGCCACATCGGGTAATTCAAATTTTACTTTAGTGGGTTTGTTTACTTCAAAGGGAACTGGTTTTTCAAAGCTATTGCGATACTTGCCTCTCATGATTTCACCTCTTACCAGCATTTGATAGCCACCCATTAAATAGTTGGATCCTGATTCATATTGAAAATCGTCTGGAAATACGTCTACTAACTTCACTACAAAATCCGCATCTGTACCTGATAGGGCCACCATTAGGTCGGCGACTATCGGCCCAGCCAGTGTTAAGTCATTTTCCAACACGGGAGTTTGATACACCAATACATCTGTTCTACGGGCAGCAAAACGCTGGTCATCATTCATGTATTCCCTGTAATGCCTATTGGGCTTAGACTTCATGAGGTATACGTCTGAGATATAGGCTACAGGTTTGGCTGGATCACTCACGTATTGGTCAAAGCTGCTTAGACTTTTATTAGCCGCTGCTTTTGCAAAAGTCCCGTTCTTACCCAAGGCCCATTTTTCCGTTTGTAAATTATCAATAGGCCATTTAGCAAACTGCCTCCATTCATTGGCACCACTAAAGAAGATATTGGCTTCCTTAATTTGATCAATGCTACCCTTGTTTTTTAAACAGTAATTGAAGAAAGGGAGCTCTATATTTTTACCATACCATTCGCTGGTATTAGAACCCCACTGTACATTACCTAGTTTGGAACCATCGTTCTGTCCCCACTGTCCATGGTGCCATGGCCCCATGACAATTTTATTGTTGTTCTTGGCTTTGGTTTCAATGGCTTTGTACAAGTTCCAAGCGCCATAACAATCTTCTGCATCAAATAACCCACCAACAATTAGCGTGGCGATATTTGGGCTGATCACAGATACGTTTTTGCGTGCATTACGATCCTGCCAAAATTGATCATAGTTGGGATGCGCCATCAGGTCTTTCCAGAACTGAATGCTATCGCCCATTAATTTAGTGAAATTAGAAACCGCACCTGTTTTTAAATAGAACTCAAAATTGTCTTCCATGGGAAACTTGAAACCAGTTGGCCCAACCGTGGTAGGCTTGGGTCTAGGCTTACCAAAACCGGAGTAAAAGGCAAAACCATCTGCTAGCATAAAGGCTCCGTTATGGTGAAAGTCATCACCCAAGAACCATTCGGTTACCGGTGCTTGAGGGCTTACTGCTTTTAAAGCAGGGTGATTGCTATGCGCAGCCAGTGTGGCATAGAATCCTGGATAGGAGGTTCCAAAAACACCTAGGTTACCATTGTTATTAGGAATATTTTTAACCAACCAGTCAATGGCGTCATAGCTGTCAGTGGCTTCGTCTGTTTCATTGCCTTTTTTATTGGGGTTAAAGGGTCTAATATCTTCAAACTTGCCCTCACTCATCCAACGGCCTCTTACGTCTTGGATCACGTAGATATAACCTTCCTGAAAGAAAGCTTTACGTGGGCCATTCCAAATTTTGGTGAAAATATTCTCTCCATAAGGCGCACAGGAATAGGGTGTTCTAGTGAGAATAATGGGATGCTTCTCCGCATTATTCTTTGGTGCATAGACGGTGGTAAATAATTTAATTCCATCTCGCATGGGAATTAAGTATTCCTTCTTAGTATAGTTATTGACTACCCAGGCAGAGTCAGCTATTTGGGCAAAAGCAAAGATTGGTGCAAGCAATAAGATAAAGAGTCCTCTTTTCATGTAATGATATTGAGGGTTCTAATTTACACAATTCGTTCTACTTTAATAGTTATAATTGATGAATATGCAAAATCTTCATGCTCATTTGTGAAGTTGCAAAACTTGCAAATACAATATTATTTCATCTCAATATTCAAAATACCGTCCCCATCTTCCTTTAAATATTTAAGTAAAATATCCATAAAAGCATCTGTACCATTATCGCTGTTTGTGAATATTAATAAGGCTTTTTTGGATGATGGAACAATAAACACAATTGTATGCACACCTTTATCGTCTCCACCGTGTATTAGTGCAAAGTCTTTATTTGGATTAATGTTTTCATCTATCCACCAACCCAAACCAAAATGTTTGTATTTATTAATTCTAACTTGTTCTGCCATCATTTCTTTATACAAAGATTCAGACAATCCAGCACCATTTAAAATATGCAGCAAAAACTGGGTATAATCGGCTACTGTGGTTAATAGGTTATCTGCTGCATTAACTGTAGTATTTTTTTCAGTTAAATATTGACCTCCCGTTTTGGTATGCCATTTTGCAAATCTGGAACTATCCAATAATTTATCCCAAACAAACTTGGTATCATTCATTTTAAGGGGAATAAATATCAATTTACTGGCCAAATTTGCAAGCGATTTTTTAAACTTCTTTTCCAAAGCTTTACGCAAGTATTCATAACCTTCACCTGAATATTGGTATTTTGTGCCAGGCTCAAATTCAAAAGTTAATTTACCATCAGGTTCACCACCCCTCCAATTTGGAAGTCCTGTTTGGTGACTTAATACTAATCTAGTAGTAAGCTTTTTAACATTACTGTCTTTGGCTAGATCTGGGTCTGTATAGAAATGATAGAGGGGTTCATCTAAATTCCATTTACCGGCGTTAACCAATTTTAAAACTACCAATGCAGTAATTGGCTTTGTAAGTGATGCCACATTCCAGATGGTATTTAAAGGAGCAGATTTATTAGTCTCTAAGTTCCCAAATACGGATAATTGTTCAATTTTGCCATGATTAATAAAACCGATTCCTAGCGCTGGTATTTGTTTAGATGCTAACCATCTTTCTGTTTCTAGCTTATCCTTAAAAAGTATTGAATCATTAAAGGGTTTGGCTAGATCCTTATGATCATAACTAAGTCCCTTTACCAATTTCCATTCCTGATTTTCAATTATCCAAACATGGGTAAACTTTGCTGTACTTGTAAGATATGGCGCTAAAAGACCCTCTTTAGCATAAAACCTATGTGTTCCAGTTTGAATTGCGCCATACAGTGCTCCATTATTATACAATGGATAGACTTCCATTTGACCTTCATCTAATATTCTTAAGGGTTGGTAGTTTTGTTTACACAGTCCATTTTTAATGCCTAGAATAAAATCAACTTTGGTTTTGGTTAGCCCTGCTTGATCGTGATAAAACTCAAAATTGTCACTGATCAGGTTCTCAAATGGCTCAATTTGACATTGATTAAATCCTATATTAAATAACAGACTGTCCTTTGAAAATAAGGTTCTATATAAATGGGTATTCTTTGCATCCTGAGCCTTTACTGTAAACATAAAAAAGAAGCCCAAAACAACACTTAAACAAAAGCCTTTTACCATAATGTAGATTTATGGCAAAGATGAAAACTCCAACTATTTGCGCAGCAATTATAACCCGCCAATAACCCGACAAGTGCCTGACAAAATTATATAAGACTGAATTTCAACTTATAATATAAATTATTATTTTTATCTATTTCAATAGCATTTCTAATAGTAATTATCAAATTCACCAAAACCAATAAAGTCAAAACCCAAATATTGAGGCTATTAGCTAGCTTCATTAACACCCAAAGCATGAACACGATAACTGAACCAATGGTCCACAATAGTTGCAGGGTTACTATTTGTTTGGTAATTGAATCTGATGCTTTATTATGCTTCGTTAAAAAAAAAGGGACTAAAATATTCAAGGGAGGTAGCACTATAAATGGGATTGCAGAGAAATTAATTAACTTATATATGTTGTTCTTGGCAATAAGGTTATCATCCAAAAGTTTTGATGAATTTGTTATACCCTCATTATCATCTACTGAATGTCTTTGACCAATTAATTCCAATTCCTGAATTCCAAGGGTTTGAGACAGTATTCTTAGTGTATAACACTTGGGATCTGAACCAGCCTCAATTCGCTGTATTGTCCTAACAGAAACACCTGATCTTTCAGACAATTCCTCTTGTGTTATGTTTTTTTGCTCCCTTAATATTTTAAGTTTGGACATAGTACTTATTAAAGTTTAGGGCTCTACATAGCTGAAAATAAGCTAACCGGTTTTTAAAAATAATATTTAGATAACCAATTAGGAAAACGGATATTGGCTTACTTAGCTTTCTCTATTGAAGCCATTTTAAAAAGGTCTTCAGGTTTTGCTTGTAGCTTTTCCATAAAATTGTAGGAAATTAGGATTACCAAACTGGTAAATAATATTACTACCAAAAACTGAATCAGAGAAATCTTTTGAATCTGCTGTTTCTGTTTAAGATCACAAATTTCTCCAGGACAATATTGTGCTTCTTCTTTTTTAAAGATTTTATACAATTTACAACCCAAGCAAATACCAAAAGCTGTTTCAAAAAACATTAATATCAAACAGATCAAACAAACAATACCAGTAATAATACTGTAGGTGTTCATTAGTACCATTAAAACAAACATGGTGGCGGATAAGATTAAACCAGTTACCCAGGCATACTTTTTTTGAATGGCACCAACATATTCTGGGTTTTGATTGCTCACAAAAAAACGACCCAGGATTAAAACAGGTGAATATTTAGGATTAACAAAGACACGAATGCTAAAATCTACCAGAAAAATGGAGATCACATATTTAATGGGCACAAAATTCCCTTCAAAGACAATGAACATCAAGGAAAGAAATGTTGCCAAGAACATGATGCCCGCTGCTGCCCTTATTTCTCTTTCGTTCAAGACCAGGATCTTGTATCCAGCAACTTCTTCTCCAAAGCCAATCAGCTTAGCCATAATGCTATTATTTAGTGCTTTGAAGATAAGTTCCAATATTTTAAATGGCTACGAACTTTATTTCTATGGTAAAATAGACCATTTTAGGTTGGGATTAGGGAGATAATCGGTGTATTAGCTTATTTGCTGGCGCGATATAAAAACCTATTAGCATATATGGCTTAGAATTAATTTCTTCTATATTTAGAATCTACACCCCAATTTCAAACCAGCATGGGTATTAATCTCTGCTTGGTTGTTGTTGGAGAAATCCAGTCTAAATCCGGTTAACCATTTTTTAGAAAGGTCAAATTCAATTCCTGTTGAAATTCTATATCCAAGGTTATTTATCCATTTTCAATTTTTTGAAAATACAGATGTGCAAGAAAATAATTGTTGCTGGCGCAAACGCTGGGATAAAACAGAAAGGAAATTTTGCCATTTCTAAAACACCAAGAGTATTGGTTTCAATTGCTTGTTTAGTAATATAAAAAGCACTGACAATAACAATGACTATATCCCAAAAACCAATAATATTCCAGACCAGTGTGATTTTCTTGTAATTTTTGGCTTTTTTGTCAATGAGTATCGCAACAAAAATGGCGGTTATTGCTGCAAAAATGTCTCCTATTCCACTAACGAACGCAAAATTTTTGGGTAAGATGATGTAGGCCCAACCAAGAATGAAAAATACTCCAACCAACCTAAAAATATGTATGCGAACCAATTGAGATAATGTGACCTGTTCTAATATATTCCAAAATAGTTTTGTTCTAAATACAAATAAAAAATAAAATAAGGTCAATGGAATGGCTGTAAACAACAATACTCTAGGAGGCAAAGT
>CAIZMD010000696.1 GCA_903933995.1 uncultured Bacteroidota bacterium | reverse complement strand
GTTTGAAATTGCAGAAGACACGCGTGAAAATTTTATTGTAGTTGATATTTCCGTAAACAAACAATATAGATTTGGTATGGAAGGTCCAAAGGTTAGTGAAACGGAATGGCAACAGTGTTTGGATTTTTTAGAAGCCCAAGATGGTGTTGACTATATAGTTGCCAGTGGAAGTTTGGCACCAGGCATTCCTCCTGATTTTTTTGGTAAGCTGGCCGCACTAGCCAAACGCAAATCAGCTAGATTGGTTGTAGACACATCGGGCAAGCCCTTGCAACACGCTGTGGAAGAAGGGATCTTTTTGTGCAAACCTAACTTGGGGGAATTGAGTAGTTTGGTTGGAAAAGAAAGACTTGCTCCAGATGAAATTCTGGCTGCCGCCCGATCCATCATTGCCAAAGGCGGTTGTGAAGTCATGGCCGTATCCATGGGGCCAGATGGGGCATTACTAGTCACCGCTACCGAATCCCATCAAGTAAAACCTCCAGCAGTTGAAGTGCATAGCACGGTTGGCGCCGGCGATTCCATGGTAGCAGGCATGCTCATGGGGTTAGCCCAAGACTGGTCCTGGAAAGACATTCTCTGTTACGGCGTTGCCTCCGGCACATCCGCCACCATGAACCACGGTACAGGCCTATGCAAAAAGCCCGAAGTAGACCGAATTTTTGCCGAATTGCGTCAATAAAGGATGAAACATTACTTTTGCCACCTAAGAAAGGATCTTGCTTCCATTAGAAGCATAATGGCCTCGTAGTACAACGGATAGTATGCGAGTTTCCGAAGCTCTTGATTCAGGTTCGATTCCTGACGAGGCCACAAAGCCCTGGCACGCAGTGCCGGGGTTTATTTTTGCGAAGAGGCGTCCCAAGCTCGCTTGGGTAAGCCGATGAGCAAAAATAAACCCCCAGCAATCGAAGATTGCTGAAGGGCTTTGAGTAAGTCCCCAACGAGAGGAAGCCTGCGCAGCAGGCAGTCCTGACGAGCACCTCCCTGAGCTAAATATCGCGAATGTGCACCCTGCGTCAGCAGGCAATTCAAAAGCTCCCTCCAATTAAACCCAATGTGAACCCTGCGTCAGCAGGCAATTAGAATGCCTCATCTCTTTTTCGCAAATGTGCACCCTGCTTCAGCAGGCAATCATTACGCTTCTCCCATTCAATCCCTCCCCCTTAAACACTTTTTTGTTTAACAAACCCGAAAATGTCATTCTTTGACATTGGTAAAAGAACATTTTATCGTTGTAATATTTCAGCTATTTATATCACATTTCACTCATTATTTATCAGATGCAATTATTTGAAATGACATATTCTATTGACTACCAACTGGTATGAATATTTTCCCAGTTTCCTGCCTCTTTAGTTAAACAAACCATAAAAGAATTTGACTGTTCTTTAAAAAAAACAATTGCTTTATGAATCTAACATTTTTAAATGCGCAAGTAATTGCAAGTGACAATTACGTTGCGTTCACATTCTTTATTGGATGTATGGCCATGATGGCCGCTTCAGTGTTCTTTTTCTTTGAAATCCAAAACACTTCTGCTAAATGGAGAACATCAGTTTTGGTTTCTGGATTAATTACATTTATTGCAGCTGTGCATTATTATTACATGCGTGGTTACAACTTAGAAACAGGAGATTCTCCAACCTTTTTCCGTTATGTAGATTGGACTTTGACAGTGCCATTAATGTGTGTTGAATTTTATTTGATCACAAAAAAGGCAGGAGCAAAGATTGGATTATTATGGAAGTTGATTTTTGCTTCTTTGGTCATGTTAGTTACTGGTTATTTAGGTGAAACAGTAGACAGAGACAGAAGCGTTCTATGGGGAGTTATTAGCGGAGCTGCTTATTTCTACATTGCATACTTAGTATGGTTTGGTGAAGTTGCAAGTTTGGCTAAAAATGCAGGTGATGCAGTACAAAAAGCTACAAAAACATTGGCTTGGTTTGTCTTAGTTGGTTGGGCTATTTATCCTCTAGGTTATATCTTAGGAACTCCAGGTGGATTATTTGGTATCCAATTGGTAAGTGATCCAGCTGCAGCTACTCACGCAATGGATATTGTTTATAACATTGGTGATGCTGTCAATAAAATTGGTTTTGGATTAGTTATTTATGCGCTTTCTCGCAAAGAAGCTGCATAGTTTCAACAACATTTATAAAAGCATGCTTTGTATCTTAAAATGCAAAGCATGCTTTTTTTTCTTATACTAGATTTAATGTTGCAAACAGAGCAAGTTGATATTATTATTTGTGGGGGAGGCTGCTCTTCTATGTTACTGCTGTTCCATTTACAGCAATATCCAGCATTTAGTGATCTAAGTATATTAGTGATAGAAAAAGAGCAAAAACCCCAACCAAAAACCTGGTGTTTCTGGCATAAAGGAAATCATCCTCTTCAACACCTAATTACAAGTTCTTGGAAAAAAATTCAATTTGGATCAAAGCAGTTTAAAACCACACAAGAAATCAACCCCTATACCTACTC
>CAIZMD010000695.1 GCA_903933995.1 uncultured Bacteroidota bacterium | reverse complement strand
ACCATCAAAACTAAATTGCAAGCGATGCGAATGCAGGGCCAATCTGTTGAGGATGGGTCTTTCTTCATCGGCCGCTTTGGCCAGCTTAAAATTTCTTTTTAAAGCAGACAACAAAACGGGTTTACCATCGCCATAGAGTTCATCGCAAACAATGCTATGTCCAATATGGTGCATGTGCACGCGAATCTGATGGGTGCGGCCTGTATGAATTTGAAACTGTACCCAAGAAAAAGAACGGAAAGATTCCAATACTTCATAATCTGTAATGGAGACCTTGCCCTTGGCATGGGTCATCATCTTGGTAGTCTTACCGGGATGTTCCATAATAGGAGCGTCAATGGTTCCGGCAGGCGTCATCATATTGCCATAGACCAAACCCAAATAAAATTTCTGCATGTCTCTTCCTTCAAATAAGGCAGACAATGCTTTATGACTTTCTTCTGTTTTGGCAAAGACAATGACGCCACTGGTATCACGGTCCAAACGGTGCACGGTATAGATCTCTCCAAAACGCTGACGCAGCAAGTCTTTTAAAGAAATCTCTTGACCCATGCGGTCTGGGATACTCAACAAGCCACTGGGTTTGTTGATGGCAATAAATGCCTCGTTTTCAAAAATAATATCTAGATGCATGGAATTATTCTGGTAGGTCTAGGTCTGTTTGCGCAATTTTGGATTTGCGAATAAAGGATTTGTTCATGAACTTCAATAAGCGCACTTCTTTTTCTGCTAAGAAACGGAATTTACCACGTTCTACATTTTTCTTGGTAAGGTTGGCAAACATCACGCGGTCCAAACCTCTAACGTCATAACCCAAGTGTTCAAAAATGCGTCGCACAATGCGGTTTCTGCCAGAGTGAATTTCAATACCTACAACGGTCTTGTCTTTAGGATCGGCGTAAGCCAAAGAATCCGCTACCACAAAACCGTCTTCCAAAGTAATACCCGCTAAAATGGCTTCCATGTCTTTTTTAGCAACGGGTTTATCCAGCGTTACTTCATAGACTTTCTTTACTTCATAAGAAGGGTGGGTGAGTTTCTGCGCCAGTTCACCATCATTGGTCAATAACAAAACACCGGTTGTATTTCTATCCAATCTTCCAACAGGATACACGCGTTCGGTAGTGGCAGACTTTACAATATCCATCACGGTTTTTCTACCCTGAGGGTCAGAAGCCGTTGTGATAAAATCTTTGGGTTTGTTGAGCAGGATATAAACAGAATTTTTTTGTAGGTATACTTCCTTGCCCTTTACAATTACTTTGTCACGGCCAGATACTTTATAACCAGGTTCAAAAATCTTGTCACCATTCACGGTTACTTTTCCTTCCTTCACCAGTTCAGCAGCTTCTCTTCTACCACAAACACCTGAGTGCGCAATGAATTTGTTCAAAGGCATGATAGTTGTTGGGTCATTGCTGTCAATTGTTTCGCTATCGCGATTGCTCTTGGCTGCAGGTCTTCCGTTAAATCCGGGTTTGCCACCATCACTGGTTGGCGCGGCACCTCTTCCGGCAGCACGAATAGCTTTGGGAGGTCTAGCACCTGCTCTTTTAGAACGGGGTGCTTCTGGAGCATCTTCGTTAGCATCATCACCCTTTTTATTGGGGGTTGGTCTAACTGGCTTGCCTATATTTTTGGTATTCTCCTTACGCTGATGGTATTCCTCCTTGCTAGCACCAGGAGCCCTTTTGGGGAAACGAGGATTCTCTTTTTTGGGTTCTTCACTTACAATGCCCAATTTGGCATTTTTCTTTTTCAATCTCATGGCTTCACCGGCTGCGCGGGCTTCTGCCTTGATTTTCTTTTTTGCCTGACGGTATTCTTCCTTTACGGCACTACCTTTTTTCTGGCCAAACTTGTCAAAGTTGTCTGTACGTTTTTGCATGTTACTTGTTTTGCTGTTTTTCAACAGGAGCAACAAAGGTAGGCTTTAAAAAATAAACCCCTTCCAGGCTATGGAAAGGGTTGAATACTAAAGTGTTAGGTTTGCTTATTTATTCGCCGACTTATTGGCCAACTGTCCACAGGCGGCGTCAATGTCTTTACCGCGGCTTCTGCGCAACCTAGAGTTCACACGATTTCTTTCTAGGTAGTGCATAAACTCCTCAGTAGTAGCTTCATCGGGTTTGGTAAAACGGAAAGCTTCAATAGGATTGTATTCAATAATATTGATCAAATCTGCGGGAACCTTTCTATAGATTTTTACCAGTTCTTCTGCGTCTTTTAATGAGTCATTAAAATTCTTGAAGAGGATATATTCAAAAGTGATTTCGCTGCCAGTCTGTTTGTAAAAATGATTCAAAGCTTCAATCAAGGTATCAATATGATTGGTCTCATTGATGGGCATGATCTCATTGCGCTTTTTATCATTGGCTGCGTGTAAGGATACGGCCAATTTAAATTTCACTTTGTCATCACCCAATTGCTTGATCTGCTTGGCCACACCTGCAGTAGAAACCGTTATGCGCTTTGGACTCATGAATAGTCCGTCTTCTGCGGTAATGCGTTCAATGGCTTTGAGCACATTGTTATAATTGAGTAGGGGTTCACCCATACCCATGAATACAATATTGGTAAGCTTCTGACCGTGTACACGTTCAGATTCTTTGTTAATCAACACTACTTGGTCATAAATCTCGTCAAATGTGAGATTGCGTTTACGCTCCATGGTACCTGTGGCGCAGAACTTACAAGTAAGACTGCAACCTACTTGGCTAGACACGCAAGCGGTTTTACGCTCAGCGGTTGGAATCAACACCCCTTCAATCATAAACCCATCATGGGTTTTAAAGCGGCTTTTAATAGTACCGTCATCGCTTACCTGGGTCAGGTTTACTTTGAGGGCGGGCAGGGAAAATTCCTGGGCCAGTTTTTGGCGCAGGTCCTTGCTCAGGTTGGTCATATCATCAAAACTATGCGCGTGTTTCTGCCAGAGCCATTCATGCACCTGTTTTACCCTGAATTTTTTCTCTCCAATGGTTTCAAAATAGCTTTCCAACTCGGCCAAACTCAGGTGGCGTATGTTTTTTAATGACTCCTTCATGCGGCAAAGATACCTTTTGAGGCTTGGAAGGGGTAATTTTAATGCACAAATAATATCTTGCGATGGGTTTGATACCCCTATTTTAACAGAAATAACATGAAAACTGCCTATATTATTGATGCTGTAAGAACACCTATTGGACGTTATGGGGGCAAATTGGCTGGCTATCGCCCAGACGATTTATTGGCCCATGTGATCCGTGTGTTGTTGCAACGCAACCCCAGTATTGACCCCGCTGCCATTGAAGACGTGATTGCTGGAGCCGCCAATCAGGCTGGTGAAGACAATCGGAACGTGGCTAGAATGGCTGCTTTATTGGCCGGTCTTCCCGTGAGTGTTGCGGGTAATACGGTGAATAGATTATGCGCTTCTGGTTTGCAAGCCATTATGGATGCGGCTAGGGCTATTCAATGCAACGAAGGGCTATTGTATATTGCTGCAGGCGTAGAAAGTATGACCCGCGCACCCTTTGTTACAGCCAAGAGCGATGGGGCATTTAGCCGCAAGCTGGAAAGCTTTGATACCACCATGGGTTGGCGTTTTGTGAACAAGCAATTAGCTGCCATGCACCATCCTTATACCATGGGTGAGACTGCAGAGAATGTGGCCAAACAATGGCAGATCAGCCGTGAGGCGCAGGACATATTTGCCCTTGGTTCTCAGGAAAAATATTTTGCGGCGCTGGCCGATAATAGGTGGGAAGATGAGCTGGCTGCTATTGAAATGGAGCAGGACCGTTTGATTACCTGGTTCAACCAAGACGAGCATCCCAGACAAACCAGTTTGGAAAAATTAGCAAATCTCAAACCCGCTTTTGCCAAAGACGGTTCTGTCACCGCGGGTAATTCATCGGGTATTAATGACGGCGCTGCTGCCATGTTATTGGCCAGTGAAGAAGCCGTGAAACTCTTTAACCTACAACCCATTGGTAGGGTAGTAAGCATGGCCGTGGCAGGGGTGGATCCCGCCATCATGGGTATGGGTCCTGTATTAGCTACTGAAAAAGCATTGCTCCGGGGCGATCTTAAACTAGAAGACCTAGACCTAGTAGAACTCAATGAAGCATTTGCTTCTCAGAGTCTGGCCTGTATTCAGGAATTGGAATTGAACCAAGACATTGTAAACGTAAATGGTGGTGCTATTGCCCTGGGTCATCCACTGGGTTGCAGTGGGGTTAGAATTAGTACCACGCTCTTACACGAGATGTTTAGACGCAAGTCAAAATATGGTTTGGCTACTATGTGTGTGGGTGTGGGTCAGGGTGCGGCCGTGATTTATGAAGGTCTGTAGCAACGAACGTAGAAGCATTTGATTAAGATTCCATTATTTTTTGAACGGTTCATCAACTGCTTGAAATATCCCTTAATTTGGATGACTCAAAATAACAATCAAACAGTAGTACAATGAAAAAAATGGCATTCCTTTTAATGGCAATGATGGGATTCGGATTCATGGCTCAGGCCCAAACCGATAGTTTACAACAGTACACCGGTAAGTTTACTTTTCCAGAAGGTGGCATTGTCTCTTATGTGACTATTTCTGTAGACGGTGGTAAGCTGGTATTTAGTTCTGACAAGGGTTCTGGCTCTTTAGAAAAAGTTGCTACTGATTCTTTTGCCATTCCCGAATACCAAGGCACGGGCAAATTTGTACGCAATGCAGACAAAGCCATTACAGGTGTTGTCATAGACGTAATGGGTTATCACTTGGAAGGAACCAAGGATAAAACAGTTGCCATTTTGGATAGAAAATATCTACTAAAAAGCAAAGGCCAAGAGTCCTTCACTAGATAGTGTTTCTTGAACACCTGTCACAAGGTTTTTCAAGACCAATACATTTTCAGACAATTCCTTACTGCCAATCATCACGGCGTAAGGAATTTGTTTTTTATCGGCATACTTAAACTGCTTGTCAAACTTGGCATTCTCGTGATAGAGTTCTGCCGCCACACCTTTGGCACGTAGTTGCTGCATCAATTGAAATGCTGCCCTACTTTCTGCATCGCCTAGGTTAAAAAACAAGACCTTGGTGCCCGTTTGTACTTCGGAGGGAAAGAGTTGTAGTTCTTCCATCACGTCATAAATTCTATCTACTCCAAAAGAGATGCCCACGCCTGGAATATTTGGTACATCAAAAGTGCTTGTCAAGTCATCATATCGGCCACCGCCACCAATACTGCCCATTTGGGCGTCATTGGCTTTTACTTCAAAAATAATTCCGGTATAATAGTTCAGTCCACGCGCCAAAGTAAAATCTGCTTGTAAAGATTTGCCCGTGTTGTTGCCTGCATGATAACTTAATAGCCATTCCAATTCTGTAATGCCTTTGTTTCCAGTTTCATTATCGCCCAGCAGGGCTTTTAATGCTGCCATTTTTGTGGCATTGTCTCCTTCAATAGACAGGTATTGTTCAATGGTTTGAATCTGAGCATCTGTTAATCCGCGCTGAGACAATTCTTCTTTTACTTTTTCTAAACCAATCTTGTCTAGCTTGTCAATAGCAACGGTAATGTCTACCATTTTATCGGCCCCGCCACAGATTTCTGCCAGTGCTGCCAAGATTTTTCTGCTATTGATTTTAATAGTAACTGACACACCTAGTTGTTCAAACACGGTTGCATAAATGCTAGCCAGTTCTACTTCATTGAGCAATGAATAAGAACCTACCACGTCTGCATCACACTGATAGAACTCTCGGTAGCGGCCCTTTTGAGGCCTATCGGCACGCCATACGGGTTGAATCTGATAGCGTTTAAATGGCATGGTCAATTGTCCATGATTCATGGCCACATACCTAGCAAAGGGAATGGTTAAATCATAACGCAATGCTCGCTCGGTAATGCCCTTGGTATTTTTTCCTTCCAATACTTTTTGAAAGTCTTGTTGAATTTGATCCAATTTGGCTGGATTGTCCAAGCCATTGTTCAGGATCTTGAAAATGAGTTTGTCTCCCTCTTCTCCATACTTACCCATGAGGGTATCCAAATTTTCCATGGCCGGGGTTTCCAGTGGTTGGAATCCGTACAATTCAAATGTGTTGCGAATGGTTTGAAAAATATAATGACGCTTTCTAACGGTAGACGCGCTAAAATCTCTGGTGCCTTGTGGTAAACTGGGTTTGCTCATAATTGCTTCAATGGCCGCAAAGATAAGTAAGGGAACTTGCTTTGCCTATTGGCGATAGGTGCTGGCTTGCAGATAGTCTGCAATAATGCGGTCACAGGCATTGGACAAGAGTTCAAATACTTCATGGTATCCGGGCTCTGTTCCATACCAGGGATCAGGCACAGAGTGGTTTTCACTGGGGTATAAACTATTTAAAATCAGGTCTGTTTTCTCGGGTTTAAAATGGCGGCCACTAATGCGTTTTACTTCTGAATAATTGTCTTGGTCCATGGTATAAATGCGGTCAAATGCATCCATATCTGCTGCTATATATTGTCTACCCCTTTGACTAGAAATATCTATTCCATTGAGTTTGGCTACTTTCTGTGACAATTTATGTGGGGCTTCTCCATTATGGTATCCGCCGGTACCTGCGCTATCTACGGTCCAGTCCAAACCTGCAGCAGCCGCTTTTGCCTGAAGTATACCTTCCGCCAACGGACTTCTGCAAATATTGCCCAAACAAACCATGAGAATTTTCATCAGCTATTTTCTTTTTAATCAATCAGGATTGCTCAAAGATAGGTTCAAGTAAAAATTTTGGTTGCAAGAACCAAGCTAAAAATAAAATCATATGACCTATTTTAACTAACAACCATTAGGTTTCAATCGTTTGCGTGCTTATGGAATCGGTTATTTTCTGCATCTATACTTAAACAAAGGATTTTGTTTTGAATTGATTGGCATTTTTGCTTTTCTCATTCGAATTATTAACTAAATTGCCCACCCTGTTTCAATAGATTGTTAAATGGAAGACCGTTTCAGAGAAAAACAGCAGAAAAGTTATACTTTGATGCGCATGACATATGACTTAACCATGGCCATCTTGATTTTGGGTATGGCATCCGTCTTGTTTTTTGCTGAACAGTTCAAAATTCAGCAAATCATGGACTCGGATCTTGCGTTCAGGTATATGTTTGGCGGAATCTGTCTATTATATGGTGGATTCAGGTTGTACAGAGGGATAAAGCGGGATTATTGATATGAAGCAGAACAGAATAACCTTGATGATGTTGCTTGCCATTGCCCTCTTGGGTGCTTGCAAAACCAAAACAAATCAGGTGGATGATCGGGATACACCCAATAAGGGTACTATTCGGATTAGTGTGGATGAGAGTTTTAAACCGGTAATTGAAGAACAGATAAAAGTGCATCATTCTTCTTTTCCGGATACCAAGATCATTGCTTCTTATAAACCGGAAGTGGAGTGTTTGAAAGACTTACAGAATGACAGCACTCGAATGATTTTGATAGCCAGAGGGCTAACCAAAAATGAAACAGCGTTCTTTGAATCAAAATTGAGTTTTCAGCCGCAGTTTGCCATACTGGCTTATGACGCGGTTGCGGTAATAGTAAACCAAGCTTCTAAAGACAGCGTGTTTAGTATTGCCGATTTGAAAGATATTCTCAGCGGAAAAAGTAAAAGGATAGCCGTGATGGATGGAAAAAATGCCACCAGTACCGTTCGCTTTTTACAAGACAGCATTTTAAAAGGAGCAAGCTTTGGCGCCAATGTGGTAGCTTCTAAAAACAGTGCTGACGTAATTGATATTGTTTCAAAAAATGAAAACGTAGTTGGATTTGTAGGCTTGAGTTGGGTGGGTGATAGTCATGATCCCAAACAACAGGAGCAACTCAAATCAATTAGATTGGCCCTGGTTGAATGTGTTAGGTGTGTAGAGAAAGGTTTTTTTGCAAAGCCTTCTCAAGCAACCATCGCCTACGCGCAATACCCGCTTCCCAGACCCTTATACTATATAGTAAAAGAGAATGCGGCAGGATTGGGTACAGGGTTCATGAATTTTCTAAGTTTAGAAAGGGGACAGTTGATTTTTAAAAGAGCCTTATTGGTTCCTGCAAAAATGAATTTCAACAAACGTTCCGGTAAAATAAAAGAGTCAGATTAACAGAACAATGATAAAAAAAAGACAAATGAAGAAGACCGTATCGCTGATGTTAACAGCTTTGGTAATGGTTCAGTGCGCTATGGCACAATCTGTACCAGATGGCATCAAATTGTTACAGGCCGTTTACAAGAACAAAAGTGCAAAAGACGTTCTGCAGAAAGCCTATGATGCTAATCCTAAGGATCCCCAGGCGATCTACTGGTTGGGTATTGCAAATGTTGCTAAGAACCGTGAAGTGTTGTCTGCTGATGGTGTTGCTGCCGCTAGGGCCATATATCAAAAAGCATTGCAAGACGGTGTAAATGACCCCTTAATTTGGGTGGGTCAAGGCACCATGGATATCTTGGAGTCAAACAATATTAATGCTGCCAAACAAAAGTTTGAGCAAGCCATTACTACTACCACAGAAACCAAGGGTAAAAACAAGGGTAAGCCAAATGCTGCTATCTTGAATGCCATTGGTTTTGCCAATTCATTGGGTGGTTCTACCGTTGGTGATCCTATGTACGGAATTGAAAAATTAAAGCAGGCAGCTGCTATTGATTTAGTCAATCCAGACATTATGACCAATATGGGTATCTGCTACCTGAAAACAGGTGGTGAAAACGGTGGTGAAGCTGTAAAAGCTTTCCAAGACGCCATTAGCCGTGACCCTAAAAATGCTAGGGCGATGTTCCGGATTGGTAAGGTTTACCAAAGTCAAAACAACAAAGAATCTTTAGAGCAATATTTCAATAATGCAATAGCTGCAGATCCTACATTCCCTGCGCCTTATTTGGAATTGTTCAACTACTATTCTAACAGAGACGTGGTTAGGGCAAAAGGCTATTTGGATGATTTCTTAAAATATGCTGATAAAGATCCGTTGAACGATTTCTTCTATGCAGAATACCTATTCCGTGCAGGTAAATATTCAGAGTCATTGGCAAAAGCCAAAGAAATTGAAGCTTCTGCTGGTTTGGCTGCTGCTCCAAGATTGAGCTTGTTATATGCTTATAACTATGACCGTTTGGGTGATAGCGTTGCAGCACGTGATAACGTGATCAAATTCTTTGACGCTAAATTGGATATTCAAAGCCAGGACTATGAATTGGCTGTGAAATTGTTGTCTAAATTTCCAGGAAGAGAAGCTCAAACCGTGGGTTATTTAGAACAAGCTATTGGAAATGATACTTCTAGAGTAAACAAACTGGGCTATATGAATCAGGCAGCTGATTTGTATGGTAAGGCTAAAATGTACAAAGAGCAATTGTTTTGGTTGAATAAAGTAATGGTAGCAAAAGGTAGCATGGGTGAAGGTGATTACTACCGTACCACATTGGCTGCTCTAAATGCAAAAGACTTTACTCAAACCATGGATTATGCCAAAAAGTACATGGTAGCTTTCCCTGATAAGCCTCAGCCTTATACTTTTTATAAAAAAGCAGCAATTGGTACTGATGCTGATACCACTTCAGGAACTGGTGTAGAAGCTTTGAAGTATTTGGATTCTGTTTATGAAGCCGTAAACAAAGAGAAATACAAAAAAGACATTTTCTTGAATAAGTATTATACTATTTTGTACTATATTAAGAAGACCAACACTTTAAAGAAAAGTCCTGATTTTAAGGTAAAAAGCGATGGTACCAAAACACCAATTGTTGATGAATTCTTGGCAAACTGTCAAAGTGGAATTGCTGTAGCAGATAGCATGTTGCTACTGTACACAGATCCTGCTGATGACAACAACAAATTTGCTGTTGGCGTAAAAGCGGAATTGCAGAAAAATATTGACTATTACTCTAAGCCGCAGGGCAAAAAGTAAATTTCAACCTCAAAGAGGTCAAATACTAACAAAACCTAAGAAATTACTCCCCTTTTTGGGGAGTTTTTCTTTTATATCCAGCCTAACAGGCTTATTTTTGCACCACTTAAAATAAAACCATGAGCTGGCTGACCTTTTTATTGGATGTAAATGAATCAAATACCGCCGCCAATTACCTGCCTATTGGCATACAATTGATCTTTGCTGCGGGTTTTGTGGCTTTTATGATTGGTCTTTCCGCCTGGGTAGGTCCTAAGCGTAAAACCGCCGACAAGCTGGAGAACTTTGCCAGTGGTATTGAATCACATGGCAATGCCCGCCAACCAATGGCTATCAAGTACTTTTTAGTAGCCATCCTCTTTGT
>CAIZMD010000694.1 GCA_903933995.1 uncultured Bacteroidota bacterium | reverse complement strand
TTTGTATCTGTCAACAAAGCCTTGGTTACACAAGCTAGTTCTGCCATTCCTGTGATTCCATTGTACATTTCTTTGCTATATAAAGTGATGAAAAAAGATGGTCTACACGAGGGCTGTATTGAACAAATACAAAGACTTTTTGCAGACAGATTGTATACCGGTAAACCTGGTATTGAAACCGATGAAAAAGGTAGGATTAGAATTGATGATTGGGAAATGAGGGCAGATGTACAAGCTCAGGTGGCTGAATTATGGCCTGCAGCAACAACGGAATCTTTACCCAGTATTGGTGATTTGCCCGGATACAAATCTGATTTTTTAAGCCTTTTTGGTTTTGGTTTAGAAGCTGTTGATTATGAAGCTGATGTAAATGAGAACAGAAGTATTCAAGGATTAGTGGAATAAACTATTTCAAATAATATTAGAAAATGCAATAGCAATATTGCATTTTTTTTTGTGGGTATGTCAAGATTGAGTAATTATTGATAGGGGTTTATTACATTTAGTAACCCTAAACCCACTACAAATGAAAAAAGCATTTAAGCTCTTTTTTGTGTGCATCCTATGCCTATTATTGGCAGCCATTTTGGGCATCAGTTATATTGTTATTTTTTTACCCAATGTTGGAAGTCCTGAAACATTAACCATAGAAGCAACAACCGAACGCATTGAACGGGGTAGGTATTTGGCCAATAGTGTCACCGTTTGTATGGATTGTCATTCCACTAGGGATTGGAATCAGTTTTCTGGACCCTTGGTAGAAGGAACACTGGGAAAGGGTGGAGAAATCTTTGATCAACGCTATGGTTTTCCTGGAAGTTTTCATGCAAGAAATATTACTCCAGCAGGTATTGGTGATTGGACAGATGGGCAATTATTAAGAGCCATTGCTTCGGGGGTTGATAAAAAAGGTAGGGCGTTGTTTCCTGTAATGCCACATCCTAGTTATGGAAAAATGGACAAAGAAGATCTTTTATCTATTATAGCTTATTTGAGAACGATAGCGCCCATTGAAAATAAAGTGCCAGATTCAAAGGCAGATTTTCCAATGAGTATCATCTTACATACCATACCTACCAAAGCGGAATATGGTCATGCTCCTGATAGTAATAATTTAGTGGAAAGAGGTTCCTATTATTTCAATGCAGCTTCATGTGGAGACTGCCATACCAAACAGGAGAAGGGAGAAAAAATTAAAGGCATGGAATTAGCCGGTGGATTTGAATTTCCAATGAAAACTGGTGGTATAGTGCGGTCTTCTAATATTACGCCAGACAAAACTACAGGCATTGGTGGCTGGGATGAAGCAGCTTTTGTAAAACGCTTTAAGGCCTACGGCGATACTAGTTATCAGAATCCCCGTATTGCTTCAGGAGAATTCAATTCTGTAATGCCATGGACTATGTACAAGAACATGAAAGAAGCAGATCTAAAAGCCATTTATGCCTATTTAAAAACTGTTCCCGTTATCAACAATAAAGTGGTGAGGTTTAGTAAGTGATAATGGGGTGTGATTTAGCCCGAATTGATTTTAATCCGCTAAATGTTTTTTTCATGTTGAATCCTTAACTTTAAGATCAACACGATTGCAACTAAGCCATGTCCAAGCATTTCACTAATAGTCATGCACTTACCATGCTGCCTGAATTAACCAAGGTTGATTCTTTAAAAACATTGGTGGAAAACAGAACCATTTACAACTTAGATAGTTTTGAATTGAATTTATTTGAAACCTACCAAGAGTCACACTTGGTTTCACTTGAGTTTAATGATCTGGTTGTTACCAGCATGCTTAGGGGTAAGAAAATGATGCATTTGTTTGATGAGCCTGCATTTGAATACTTACCAGGAGAATCTGTAATTGTTCCTGCAAACGTAGAAATGCGCATAGATTTTCCTGAAGCCGCCATGGAAAATCCTACACAGTGTATTGCACTTGCCATTGACAACAAAAAGATCTTGGATACTTTGGCTTTTTTGAATGAGCGATACCCCAAAGAAGGAAAAGGTGATTATTGGAATCTGGATGAACGTAATTTCTTCTTTTACAATAATGCAGAAATGTCTTTGGCTATTCAAAAGATGATCAATATATGTCAAAGCAATTCACTTTCTAAAGATGTATTAGCAGATCTTTCCTTACAGGAATTATTGATTCATATTGCCCAATGTCAAAACCTAAAACAAGTTAGGGAAGATGGGGGTTATACTTCACATCCACAATTGAATCAGGTATTAGAACAAATTAGATTGCAACTTTCTGAAAAAATATATCTTCCAAAAATGGCTAGTCAGGTGGGACTTAGCATGGCATCATTCTACCGATTGTTTAAAAGAGAATTAGGCATTAGTCCTTTGGAATATATCGTTCTAGAAAGGATTAAGATGGCCAAAAAGCTTTTAAAAGATCGTAGGATTTATGTAAAAAATGTGTCTTTTGAAGTAGGCTTTGATGATTGCAATTATTTTATAAGGGCGTTTAAACACCATGAAGGCATTACCCCCAAACAATACCAACAACTAAATAATAAGGATTGATAGTTTTCTTATTTATTAGTGATACTTCTGTCTTAATCTAAATAAGTTAGTGGGGCCAATTGCGATAATTCATCTTCTGAGTAGATTCTAGATTTTGTAATAAACCTATAACCAGTTGGAATTTCCAAAGAAAAGCTGGAACCTCTTCCTGCTGTTATGTCTATGCTGAGCTGCGTGTATTTCCAAAGTTCAAATTGGTCTTGGTTCATCCAAAATTCGCATCCTTCAATCATACCCAAACAAACATCACTGGCCCCTAATTTAAATTCTCCTTTTTCAAAACACATGGGTTGTGAGCCATCGCAACAGCCACCGCTTTGATGAAACATCAAATCCCCAAATCTTGCTTGTAGTTGTCTAACTAATTCGGAAGCTTCTTGTGTAATGGTAACTCGTTGGGTCATGGTAATTGATTAGATAAAAATGCCGGCGGGTTTCCCCTGCCGGCATAGATGATTGCTGCAAAATACTTAGAAAAAGCCCAATTTGTTCTTGTTATAAGAAATGAGCATGTTCTTGGTTTGTCTGTAATAACCCAACATCATTTTGTGGTTTTCTCTTCCAAATCCAGACTTCTTGTATCCACCAAATGGCGCGTGAGCAGGGTAGTGGTGATAGCAGTTTACCCAAACCCTTCCAGCTTGAATGGCCCTTGGTACTTGATACAATTCATGGGCGTC
Source organism: uncultured Bacteroidota bacterium (assembly GCA_903933995.1). Classification (GTDB taxonomy): domain Bacteria; phylum Bacteroidota; class Bacteroidia; order Chitinophagales; family Chitinophagaceae; genus Sediminibacterium. The sequence goes on along the minus strand of CAIZMD010000694.1, from coordinate 2,298 downwards.
TCTGGTCCAAACACCAGCACCCAAACCATATAAAGTATCATTGGCAATAGCAATGGCTTCTTCAGTAGTTTTGAAAGTAGTTACGGCTACAACTGGTCCAAAAATTTCTTCTTGGAAAATGCGCATCTTATTATGCCCTTTGAACAAAGTAGGCTGAATATAATATCCACCAGCTAAGTCACCATCTAGTTTTTGAACATCTCCTCCCGTTAATAGTTCGGCACCTTCTTCCATGCCTAGTTTTAAGTAGGATTGAATTTTTTCATACTGGTCATTGGATGCCTGAGCTCCCATCATGGTATCAGAATCCAAAGGATTACCCATTTTGATGGCTTTTGTTCTTTCAATCACCCTGCTCATAAACTTATCATAGATACTTTCATGCACCAATATTCTTGAAGGGCAGGTGCATACTTCACCCTGATTTACGGCAAATAGAACGGCGCCTTCAATGGCTTTATCAAAGAATTCATCATCGGCATCAGCCACAGAGGGGAAGAAAATATTGGGCGATTTGCCACCCAATTCCATGGTTACAGGAATTAGGTTTTCTGATGCGTATTGCATGATCAATCTACCAGTTGTAGTTTCTCCTGTAAATGAAACCTTGGCAATTCTTGGAGATTGAGCCAATGGCTTTCCAGCTTCAGGTCCAAATCCTGTAACAATATTGATCACACCGGCAGGAACTATGTCTTTGATTAGTTCCATCAAACAAAGAATAGAAGTTGGTGTTTGTTCAGCTGGTTTTACCACAGCGCAACATCCTGCTGCTAGTGCTGGAGCAATTTTCCAAACGGCCATTAATAATGGGAAATTCCAAGGAATAATTTGTCCTACCACACCCAAGGGCTCGTGTAAACAAATGCTCACCGTGGTTTCATCGTGTTCAGAAATAGAACCTTCTTCTGCCCTGATTACACCAGCAAAATAACGGAAGTGATCAATACATAGCGGTAGATCTACATTCACTGTTTCACGGATGGGTTTACCATTGTCAATGGTTTCAATGGTTGCCAATAAAGCCAAATTAGCTTCCATGCAATCCGCAATTTTGTTCAAAACAGAAGCCCTAAATGCTGCGGAAGTTTTGCTCCAAGTGGCAAAAGCAGCATGGGCTGCGTCCAATGCCAGTTCAATGTCTTCTTTGCCAGATCTGGCAGCTTGGGTAAATACTTTGCCATCAATGGGGCTAGTATTGTCAAAATATTCCCCTTTTACAGGTGGAACAAATTGCCCGCCGATGAAATTTTCATAACGGGGCTTGAAAGATGGTTTTGGCGTGAGCATATCGTTTGTTTTAAATGATGTTACAACGCTAACCAATTCCTGATTAGACTAGTAGCATTATTCATTCAAATGATAGCACTAAATAACCGATTAACAAATTCTAGGTAGTTGCTCCCCTGTTAAATATCCTACCACTCTATGGCCGCCAATCCTACTTTTTAGTAGCACTTTTCCCGGATTTGCAGCTGTGACTTCTCCCACAATGGCTGCATGAGTGCCGTTTGAATCGGATCTTAATTGTTGCAAAAATGCCTCTGCTATATTAGCTGAAACTACTGCAACAAATAGTCCTTCATTGGCAACGTATAGGGGATCAAGACCAAGCATTTCACAGGCACCTTCTACTTGTTCGTCTAGTGGTATTTTTTCTTGCTCTAAAACAAAGCCAAGCTTTCTCAATTCTGCCAATTCATTCATCACAGAAGCTAGTCCACCCCTTGTTGGGTCCCTCAGAAATTTAATGTCTTTTCCAAAGTTTTCTACTAGTTTAAGAATGGTATGATTTAGGTTGATGGTATCACTTACAATATCTGTTTCAAATTCCAATCCCTGTCTCAAACTCATAATGGCAATTCCGTGTTGTGCCAAGTTACCACTCAAGATAATTTTATCACCTGCTTTTATACGGTTGTGATGAATTTGGGCATTGGGATGTATCAGACCAATTCCAGAAGTATTGATAAAGATTTTGTCACCCTTGCCTTTCTCAACTACCTTGGTATCACCCGTTACAATAGTTACCCCAGATTTTTCAGCAGCTTCTTTTATACCCACTAACACCTCCCAGAACTCTTTCATTGAAAATCCTTCTTCAATGATAAAACCAAGGGATAGATATTTAGCAGCAGCACCACACATGGCTAAATCATTCACCGTGCCATTGACTGCCATTTCTCCAATATTGCCACCCGGGAAAAAAATAGGAGAGATCACATAGCTATCTGTACTAAATGCAACAGGGCCATTTAATTCAAGCATGGCACCATCATGCTGTTGGTCTAGTAAATT
>CAIZMD010000693.1 GCA_903933995.1 uncultured Bacteroidota bacterium | reverse complement strand
CATCCGCAATATCCGCCGCGATAGTATTGAGCAGGTAAAGAAATTACAAAAAGACGGCTTGAGTGAAGACGTTGCCAAAGACGCAGAAAAAACCATTCAAGACCTAACTGATAAATTCATTGCACTGGTTGAAAAACACTTAGCTGCAAAGGAAAAAGAAATGATGACCATCTAATTGGTTATTACTTAATCAAAAAGAGAGGTTCGGATGAAAGTCCGGACCTTTTTTATTTAGGGGTTCTCTCCCGACTTATAAAAATTGGGTTCAAAAACTGGCCTATTTAAGTATGATTTATGGTTAGATTGAAAATGTAACTCCCACTCTTTTAAAAATAATCACAAATTATATGGTATGAAGAACTAAAAATGTGCTCTATATTAGAAGCTGAACTACTTCAATGCATATATGTGAGTTTTAATCTGGAAAATGATAATTCAACTTGGCAAGATCTTCTTAAGGGAGATAAGAATGCTTTAGCAAAGCTGATGCAATCATTTTTTCGGCCTCTTGCAAATTATGGATTAAGGTTTACTTCTGACAAAGAGTTAATTAAAGATTCTGTTCAAGAATTATTCATTGTTTTATGGGAGCGAAGAAACCAATTAGCAACTTCTGTAAATCTTAAATCATATCTATTTACATCCTTTAGACGATTGCTACTTAGAAAGATCAAAAAACTGCACAAAACATCCACTATAAATTTGGACCCAATTTACATGGAATCTTTTTCCTTTGTTTTAGGAATTGACAATAAAATGATTGCATCGGAACAAGCAAAAATTTTATCTAAGCACTTTAATGAACTAATAGCCAAATTACCCGCTCGTCAAAAGGAAGTAGTTTATTTAAAGTTTTTTGAGACGTTAAGTAGAGAAGAAATTGCCAATGTGTTAGAAATAGCACCACAAACTGTATCCAATATCCTTCAAATTGCTTTAGTAAAGTTGAAAAGTGCTACTCCAGAATCTGTTTGGAAGCTATATAAAATACTATTGGTTTTATTATTTGTCAAAAATATATTTTAGTTGAATCCATGGTATGGAATTAAATAGTTGGTCTCTATAATTTTTAACACTTCATTTTTGTATGATAATACAAGATCCATATTTGCACTATAGCCTTGAAGACTTCTTCTGGGATGAGCGTTTTAGAACGGATGTGATGAATGGTGGTAAAGATTTTGCCTATTGGGAACAGTGGGTAAAACAATATCCTGATAAAGAACCAATTATTGAAAAAGCAAAGTTGTTGATACTTTCCGTTTATATTGATAATGATATTTTTCACGAAGATGAAGTGCAAGAGTTAGTTAGGGATACACAAAGAATACTTGAACTAGACAATATTGAAGACTCGATTTTTATTGAATCAACTCCAGTAAAAAGTTCCTTTAAATATTTGATCATAGCCGCTTCCATTTTATTAATGGCAGTCATGGGTGGAGTTTGGGTTGAACAAAAGAATTCTGTAAATCTTTCTTTTCAACCAACTTATGAAAATTTAATTAAAGAAGTACCCCATCGACTCATTGAAAAAGTTAATCAAACAAATGCACCATTGATTATTACATTACCTGATGGAACTAGAACTACATTAAGTACAAAGTCTAAAATAAGTTATGCAGAAAAATTTATCAATTTAGAAAAAAGAGAAGTATTTCTAGTTGGGGAAGCATTTTTTGAAGTTGTACGAAATACTCAAAAGCCATTTTTAGTATACGCTGATGGATTAGTCACCAAAGTATTGGGCACTAAATTTAGAGTTAGATCATACGCAATGGATAAAGAAGTTGTAGTAGAAGTAGCTTCGGGTAGAGTTTCGGTATTTACCAATCCAAAATTTGTAACTACGGAGAAAAAGGTTTCAAATGAATTATCCAGTATTGTTTTGATACCGAATCAAAAAGTAAGTTTTTTAAAATCAGATGCTAGTCTTGTAAAGACTTTAGTTAATGAACCCATTCTATTAAAGCCAGAAACAGACGCTAAAAAACTATTCAATTTTGATGAAGCGCCAATTAATAAAGTGTTTGCTATTTTAAAAGATGTCTATGGAATTGACATTGTATTTGATGAAGAACTTTTGGCTGGTTGTACGTTAAACGCCAATCTGGAAGGATATAGTTTGTATGAGCAGTTGAATATTATTTGTAAAGCTTTAAATGGTTATTACGAAGTATTGGATGGTAGAGTCATAATTAATGCAAAAGGTTGTTTCAAAAAATAGTTGCCTTTTTTTTGGATCAATTTAATATAATATAAAATAAAACTACGCTTGCTATGAGAAAATCATTTTTTCCCTTTATAGTATTGTTTTTTGTGCAGATATGTGGGTATGCTAATTCGCAAAATGTTACTGAAAAAAAAATCAATATTCAGGTTAACAATTTGGAATTAAAAAAAGTACTTACACTAATTGAAAAACAGGCTGCAGTTAGGTTTGTTTATAGTGTCGAAAAAATTCAAGCTTCTAGAAAAATTTCCATTAAAATTATTGACAAACCTCTTTTAGATTTTTTAGAAAAAATCTCTAAAGACATGGATCTTATTTTTGAGGTTAACAATGATTTAATTATTTTAAAACAAATTGAAAAAGAAACATCTTTAATTGTAACAACTGATCCTGGTAAGCAAATAAATAATTTTAAAGAGCCCAGTATAATTACTGGAACTGTTACTGACGAAAAAGGGAATTCTCTGGCAGGTGTATCTGTTCAAGTGAAAGGTACAAAAGCAGGAACTACAACTGATGCCAATGGAAAATTTTCAATAAAAGTTAATGACAACTCATCTGTTTTAGTATTCAATTATACTGGGTATACAATTCAAGAAGTGGTTGTGGGTAATCAAAGCTCATTAGGGATATCTTTGGTTTCAAGTATTACTAAGTTAGATGATGTAGTTGTTGTAGGTTATGGTACTCAGAAAAAAGTTACAGTAACAGGGGCCATTGGAGCCGTTTCTCCAACAGACATATTAAAAGCGCCAGTTTCAAGTGTTGCAAATGCTTTAGCGGGAAGGGCTCCAGGTATTTATACCGTTCAACGCGGTGGTGAACCTGGAAGGGATATCGCTGATATTTTCATTAGAGGGGTTGCTACATTTGCCGGAGGAACAAGCGCAACCCCACTTGTTTTAGTAGATGGTGTTCAGAGAAGTTTAAATGGAATTGACCCTTACACAATTGAATCTTTTAATATTTTAAAAGACGCCTCTGCTACAGCGGTATTTGGGGTACGTGGAGCAAACGGTGTTATTATCATTACTACAAAAACAGGTCAATTAGGCAAACCTCAATTTACCTTCTCCAGTAATCTAGGTTGGCAAAATCCAATTCGTCTTCCTAAAGAATTAAATGCGGTAGACTATGCTTTATTGAGGAATGAAGCAGAAGTAAATGATCAAAATAATCCCAATGCCAAAAGGTTTAGTGATTATGATATTGAAAGATTTAGAAAAGGAGATGACCCAATTTTTCATCCTAATGTTCGCTGGATGGATTATATGCTTAAAGATTTTGCTCCTCAGCAACAGTATAACTTGAATGTAAGTGGGGGAACACAAGATGCTAAATATTTTGTTTCACTTGGCTATTTGAATCAAGATGGTATCTACACAACAGGTGGTCTTTTTCCAGAGTTTAGCGCAAATCCCAATTTCAAGCGTTATAATATTAGAAGTAATTTCGATTTCAATATTTCTAAAAACCTCACATTATTCGTTAAATCTTCTGCTGAAATTCAAAATTCTAATTATTCCAATAGTGCCACTAGTGACATTTTTGGTACAATTCTTTCTGCCAACCCAATTATGACACCAGTATTATATGAGGGTAAATTAGTTAGGAATATTGATGGCTTAGCTGCTTGGAATATTTCTAATACGCCCTTATATCAAATGTTATTCAATGGTTTTAACGTAAATTATAGCAGCCGATTAAATATTAATATTGGCGGAAAATACAAATTAGATGGCATTACTAAAGGTTTGTCAGTAAGGGCCATGGGTGCATATGATAGTTATTATTTACAAGCTGTTTCAAGAAGAAAGCAAATTCCAATGTGGGATTTAAGAAGGAATCCTCGAGCATCAACTTTCCAAGATTCTATCGTGCCAATTCCAGTTGTAAATCAATTTGAAGGTCCTGTTGGTTTTCAAAGCGAAAGTTTTAGTAAAAACAGAAAAATATACGGTGAAGCAGCAATAGAATTCAATAGAACTTTTGGCAATCATACAGTTACAGGCTTATTTTTAGGAACTGCAGAGAGGTTATATGATGGTGGCAATCAATTGCCGTTTAATTACCTAGGACTGGTTAGTAGGGTAACCTATAATTTTCAAAATAAGTATTTTGCAGACTTGAACATTGGTTACAATGGGTCAGAGAATTTTGCTGTTGGAAAACAATTTGGTTTTTTCCCTTCATTTAGTGCAGGATATTTAATATCACAAGAAAATTTCTTTCCTAAATCGGATGCATTTAATTATTTAAAGTTAAGAGGCTCTTACGGAACCGTAGGAAATGATAAAATTGGCGGGAATCGTTTTTTATTCTTGCCATCGTCCTTTGCTTCAGGAGGATCTTATTTTTTAGGCCTAGCTAATACTCCAGTTACTGGGTATAGAGAGTCTAGTATTGGAAATCCAGGAGTAACTTGGGAGGTTGCCCGTAAAACCAACATTGGAGCGGATTTTAGATTCTTTAAAAACAAACTTTCTTTAACAACGGATTTATTCTCAGAAAGAAGGGAAAAAATTCTGTGGAATCTTAATGTTCCCGTAACATTTGGCCCAACTAATCTAATTTCTCCCTATAATATAGGTATAGCTGAGAATAAAGGATTTGAAATTGAAATAGGCTATAGAAATACTATTGCAAAATCAGGCTTAACGTATTTTGCAAACGCCAATTTTACCTATACAAAAAATAAAATTATATATATGGATGAAGCCCCCCAACCCTTCACAGGATTGGCTATGACTGCAAATAGAATTGGGCAACCTAAGGGTTTAATTGCAGAAGGCCTCTTTAATACATTAGAGGAAATCAACGATCCTAAAAGACCTAAATCTGCATGGGAGGGTGCTGGCTTAAAGCCTGGAGATATTAGGTATAAAGACGTTAATGGAGATGGTTTAATTGATGATAATGACCGAACAAATATTGGAAACCCAAACATACCAGGGATAATTTATGGAGCCACTTTTGGAATTCAATACAAAGGATTTGAATTGTCTATATTTTTTCAAGGTGCTGGAAATGTATCTACTTATTTAACCGGAGAATCTGCTTGGCCCTTTATAGCTGGAACTAAAACAGCATTTGAAAATGCAAAAGAAAGTTGGTCAGCTGAAAGATATGCAAGTGGAAGTCCAATTTCTTTACCAAGATTAACCGCCGCACCAGATGCCAATAGGCATAATTATAGAGTGTCTTCTTATTGGATGAGAGATGCATCGTATTTAAGAATAAAAAATATTGAGATTGCTTATAGTTTCTCAAATAAAATATTGGAAAAATTGGCAATGAAGTCTTTGCGAGTTTACCTCAACGGTCAAAATCTGGTTACATGGACTCAAATGCCATATTTTGATCCTGAGATTCCGAGTTCTAATGGATCAGTTTATCCAATGATGCGTGTTTTGAATTTCGGTTTAAATATTCAGTTTTAAAATTTTAAAACGATTGTACAATGCCAAAATATATTAAAATGAAATTTTACTTTAAAGTTGCACCTGTACTTGTGTTGTGTATTTTATTGTTCAATACTTCTTGTAAAAGGTTTCTTGAGCAACCAAGTGGTAGTATCATTACGGTTGATTCGGTATTTACCACTCCAGATGCGGCACAACGTGCTCTCTGGAATGTATATGCAACTTGTGTTATCAATGGATTTCCTACAGGTGATGGAGGATCTGGATTAAGTGATGCAGGTAGTGTGGATGGACTATTATTAGCAGCTAGTGATGAGGGCGATCAATTTGGTACTGGAGGAAGAGCTAATGCATTTAATGCTGGTACTTGGGGCCCTTCATTTCAAGATGAATTTTCATATAATAGAGTAACAATTGGCATGCGAAATGCATCCATTTATATTGAAAATGCAAGTAAAGTTCCTATTGGAAATACTGGTTCAATTAATTGGACAGCCCAACTTAGAGATCAAACTATTGCAGAAGCAAAACTACTTAGAGCTTTAATGCATTATGAAGCGATGATTAGATATGGAGGTATTCCAATCATTGATCAAACGCCGATAGTTCAAATCAACGAAGTTAATGGAGTTAACCAAGCTCAGGTAATTCCTTCAGGTAATAGAAGAAGTTTAAAATCTACCATTGATTTTATTATTAAAAGCTGTGATGAAGCTATTCCTAATTTACCAGATAATTTTCCGGCTTCTGATATTGGAAGAGTAAATAAGGGCGTAGCACTTTCACTTAAAGCGGTTACTTTATTGTGGGCAGCTAGTCCATTGGTTAATACCAATACACCTCCAGTTTCAAGTGCAAATGATAGCCTTGTTTGTATGGGTTCCGCAGATCCTAATCGTTGGATTTTGGCTGCGAATGCTCATAAAACTGTTTTGGACTGGGCCCTAAGCAATGGGTATTCTTTATTAGATGATGCGTCACTAGGAAAAAGTGAAAGTTATAACTATGCTACAGGTGCAGCACTTGATCCAAGAAATAAAGAATTGTTGTTTTATGATAAATCTCATGGGCAACAAGCTGGTGGGGCTAATGTAGTAAGATGGTGTTGCCCTATATATTTTTCCTGGGGTAATACTGTAATGGCCCTTCCAATGAATTTTATCACTAAAACATTTAGGGATGTAAATGGTAATGATGTGAGTATTCCAACGGATGGAACTTTTACACAACTAAAATCAATCATGAAACGAATGGAACCACGTTTCCAAGCAGTTGCATGGTGGCCAGGGTCTGCCTACACCAATACTGGGTTGATGCCTGCGCAAGGAGGGAGTGATACAGCTAAGTTTCTTTACAAACAAAAAGGATTAACAGGGAATACTGTTCAAATTGGAGCAGGTACTGCTTTAATAGGAAATGGAATACCTAATGGAATACATCAAAAGAAGTTTATTAATTTAGTTAATCAAGTTAATGGTACCGCTAATTTCTATTGGCCTATTTTCCGTTTAGCAGAATTTTATTTGGGTTATGCTGAAGCACTAAATGAAATCAACCCATCGAATGCAGAAATATTTACTGCACTTAACGTAATTAGAAAAAGAGGGGGATTGCCAGATTTAGCTCCGGGTAATTCCACTTATGCTTCTATTTATGGTGATAAATCAAAAACGAGAGAATATATTCAACGTGAAAGATCAGTTGAATTATATGGAGAAGAGCATCGGTTTTTTGATGTAAGAAGATGGAAAATTGCTAGCAATGACGGCGTAATGAAAGGTCAGTTTACTAGAATTTTCTTGTATGAAAATAGTAGTACACCATATGTAAATCCAACTACAGCATTAACACCCGCACAACGTTTGGCGAATGATAATTTATTGTCCTATCGTATTGAAACTTTTGAGTCGCGAGTTTGGGAAGATAAAATGTATTTTTTCCCTTTTGCTCAAAATGAAGTGAATAAAGGGTTTATTGTCCAAAACCCAGGTTGGTAAAAATTAATTAATAAAACGATTCTTTATGGCTTTTTATTACAATATGCAACGTTTTTTGTTTATTCCTTTATTTTCTACGCTATTATTAAATACTGTTGATGCACAAAGCATAGCTCAGGTACAGAATGATACCCTAATAGTGAATGGGAATAATTCAAAAAATAGTTTTATAGATCAAACTATTCAAGTGCCCTTTGCTAACCGTGTTCAAAGGAAATATATTACAAGTTCTGTTTCTTCTGTAAACGGAGAAACATTAAAACGGATAAATACACCATTTTTAAGTAATACTTTATTTGGACAATTAAGTGGTCTGTATGTTCAGCAATCTGGAGGGTCACCTGGTAATACAGATTACCCTTCATTGTTTGTAAGAGGAAGACAAACCTTTCAAGATAATAGTGTATTGGTACTTGTAGATGGGTTTGAATCTAATTGGTTCACAATACTTCCTGAAGAAATTGAAAGTGTAACTGTATTAAAAGATGCAGCAGCTTTGGCACAATTTGGAATGGATGCTGCAAATGGCGCTGTAGTAATCACAACTAAAAGAGGTGCAGAATCAAAAAAAACAAATATTAATTTTAGTTCACGTTTTGGAATTCATTCTGCAAGATATCTTCCTGAAGTAGTAAATAACGGGGACTATGCTGAATTATTCAATGTTGGCATTGTGAATGATGGAAGATCCATTCGTGATGGTTATTTTAGAAATGATTCAATTGTCAATTTCTTCAAAAATCAACAATTTCCTTATTTATACCCAGATGTTAATTGGTATGATCAAGTAGTTCGTCCAAATGCACTAAGTCAAGATTATACCTTATCATTTAACGGTGGTAAAAAGGATGTAAAGTATTTTTTGGCAATGGGTTATGCCGATTATAAAGGGTTATATGCGGGAACTGATAATGACAGAACAAGTAATTCCAATTACAATCTTAAAAGATATAATTTACGTGCAAACTTTAATGTAAATATCACCTCTTTTTTAAGCGCTCAGGCAAATCTTCGCGCAACTATGATGGATAAGTATTTTCCTAACACGCCTGAAAATACTTTATGGAGATCAATGACATTATTTACTCCATATGCCGTTAAAACAGAGAATGGAAAATGGGGTGGTGCACAAGGTTACGCCGATAATCCTACTGCTTCAATTTTGCAGCGTGGATTTCAATCAATTAATGATAGAACAATTGATGCTAATGTTAAGTTGATTGGCAATATGGACTTTATTACAAAAGGCCTCAAATTTTTCTGGCAATTAAACTTTAGCAATTTTTTCTTTGATACCTATAACAAAACCCGACCCTTATATTATGATGAAGTGGTGCCGCGTTTAGACCTTGTTACTACTCCTGGAATAATTCCGTACGACATTTTTACACGAGGAACGGTGGATAACAACTTTACTATAACTCAGGGCAATGGTAATCAGTTTAATAGAACAAGTTTATTAGGTGGAGCAGAATACGAAAAGAAAATTGGGAAGCATAGCATTTATTCATCACTAACTTATTTTCAAGAAAAATACAATGGTGATGGTTCTGATATGCCCTATGCAAAGCAACGTTTTATGGGTAGGGTAGGTTATAATTATAATCAACGCTATTTTGCCGATTTAAACGTTTCATATGGTGGATCTGAAAATTTTCCAAAAGGCAATCGTTTTGGTGTTTTCCCTGCATTATCTGCCGGTTGGGTAATGAGTAATGAAAAGTTTATGTCTAATCAGCATGTTATTAATTTTCTTAAATTAAGAGCGTCTGCTGGTTTGTTGGGTAATGACAATACAGGAAATGCTGGAAGATTCATCTACAATCAATATTATAATGGTACTGGCAATTATTTAATTGGTAATGCTTTAGGTGTAAATGCACCAATGTTTAACCAAAGTGCTTTAGCAAACCCTAATGTAACTTGGGAAAAAGCTACCAGATTTAATATTGGTTTTGAAGCAGTTATTTTCAAGAGTTTATCAATTTCAGTAGATTATTTTAAAGAAAATAGAAGTGATATTTTCCTTAACCCAAGTAGCTATACTCCTTCTCTTATGGGAGCTTCATTTAACAGTGTAAACAAAGGAAAAACAAAAACTACTGGAGCTGAGATTGAAGTAATGTATAAAGAGAAATTTGGAGCTTTTAATTTTTATGCAGGCGGTAATATTTCATTTACTAAAAATCAAATAGTTGATATTGCAGAACCTACTCCATCAGATCCATATTTAGCTGCAAAAGGAAATCCAATTAATCAACCCTTCGTATTGGAATTTCTTGGATTTTTTAAAGACAAAGCAGATATCAGTGCAAGCCCTACCCAACTATTTGGAACTGTTGTACCTGGTGACATTAAATACAAAGACCAGAATGGTGATGGTGTGATTGATAATCGTGATAGAAAAGCTTTTGGATATACTGCTCTCCCCCAAATATTTTATGGTTTTAATATGGGAGGAGATTATAAAGGGTTTGATTTCAATGTAACTGTTCAAGGTGCAGCTAAGCGAACTGTTTCTTTATTGGATAATAATATGATCATTCCATTTTTGAATGGAGGTGTAAAACCTACTCCTTGGGTAAGAGACAATTATTGGACGCCTGCAAGGGGTGATAATGCTAAATTCCCTCGCTTAACTACTATACAAAATGATAATAATTATCGCGCTTCTACTTTATGGCAAAGGAATGGTTCCTTTGTTCGAATTCAAAATTTAGAAATCGGTTATACTATTCCGGAAAAGATTACTAGTAAAGCTGGAATGAATGCAGTTCGACTCTTCTTTAGTGGCAATAATTTATTTACTATAGATGATATTAATGAAATAAATGTAGATCCTGAGATCATGAACACTTTTGTACATCCTCCAATGAAAAGTTTCAATTTCGGATTCACACTTAAATTATAATTATATTTTATTAAACGATTATTATAACAATTAATGTTATGAGAAAAAATATTCTCCTGATTATTGCAATTACAAGTTTGCTTTCTACAGCTTGTAAGAAGAATCTTTTAGATACACAAATACAACAAAATTTTAGTGAGGATCTATTCCTGAATTCTGGCCCTACTAACCTGAAAGCATTAGGAATGGGTGTATATGATTATCTACCTCAAATGAATAGATTTGGTGGAAACGCCTTGTTGGCTGCTGGATCAGATGAAGCAGATTATGCTCGCTTTAATAATTTACAACGTTTTAATGCCGGAGCCTGGGACCCATTTACTAATCCGGATGATGTATGGGCAACTTATTATAGAGGCATACGCCACGCTAATTTGTTTTTAGAAAAAACAGTAGATTTTAGAAAATTGTTAGTTGTTGACACCATCAATAATAAGGCTAATTATGTGTTAGATGTAGACGATTTTATAAAACTAAGAGCAGAAGTTAGATTTTTACGCGCGTATTACTATATGGAGTTGATAAAGCGATATGGGGGTGTACCTATTATAAAAAATGTCATTAACGAAAATGAAGCGTTTGGAGTTTCAAGATCTTCATTCCAGCAGTGCGTTGATTATATTGTTGAACAATGTGATTCTTCTTATTTAGACTTGACCAATCATTATATCAATTACGGAATCCCTGCAGGTCAAACTATTGGAAGAGGAGATGCTGGATCAGATAATAATAGATTGGGAAGAATAGAAAAGCCAGCAGCAGTTGCTTTAAAATTACGAGCATTATTGTATGCTGCGAGTCCTTTAAATAATGCCAGTGGTAACATAGCACTTTGGCAAAAAGCAGCTGAAGCAGCACAGCAAATTTTTACAGATCCCAATTGTGCCCATGTAAACTTTTTGAATGCAGCATATAAAGATCTTTTCATGGCACAGAATACCACCAATAATTTGACTCCAAGAAAAGGGATAAATTCAGGTATCATTCTTACAAGACCATTTCAACTTAATTCAAATACATTCGAAAGAGCTAATTATCCAGTTGGAATGGTAAATGGTGGCGAAGGGGCTACTTGTCCTTCACAAAATTTATTAGATGCTTTTGAAATGCGTACCAATGGATTGCCCATTTCCGATCCAGCGTCAGGTTATGATCCTAATAATCCATATGCATACAGAGATCAACGCTTAGGTTGGATTGTAGTGTTGAATGGGTCGACTATGGGATTAAATACCGATAATACAGTTAGAACTGTTCAATCTTTTACTGGTGGGGCGGATGCAATTGGTGCAAAAGACGGAGCTACTACAACAGGATACTATTTAAGAAAGTTTTGTGTTGAAAATTATAATCTTTCTTTGGGAGGTACAAGAGCAAAAGCATGGATTTTAATGCGTTTTGCAGAAGTACTTTTAAATTACGCTGAGGCGGCAAATGAAGCATTCGGACCTGAAACAAAACCTGTTTTAGGTACTTCAGTTGCAGTTAGATCTGCTCGAGAGGCTATTAATTTAGTGAGGGCTAGAGCAGGTTTGCCAGCTATTGTTGCTGGAATATCTCAAGCTCAGTTAAGAGATAGAATAAGAAATGAAAGAAGGGTAGAACTTGCATTTGAAGAGCATCGTTTTTTTGATGTTCGCAGATGGAAAATTGCAGAACAGACTGAATCAATTCCGCTCGCTGGCATGAGAGTTACATCAACAGGAGTATCAACTTTTTCTTATCAAAGATTTACAGTGGAACCAAGGGTATTTACTACTAAAATGTATTTGTATCCTATCCCTTTTACAGAGATTTCTAAAAGTAATGGATTGATTACTCAAAATCCTGGTTGGTAAAATTTCTAACATGAAAAATATTTTATATGTTTTTATAGTATCCTCTTTAGTTATAATAGCATGTAATAAGAAGGACTCTTCACCTGCAACTAATTCAACTATCACACCCCCACCTTCAAATGGAGGAGGGGTTTTTAGTAGTTCTGCAAAAATTCCTGTAAGCCCAGCTACAATTTCTGAATGCTTTACTGGAATGAAGATGAAAGACATTCACCCCAGACTACTGTTTTCTACTGCAGACATTGATCAAATTAAAATATTGGTTCAGTCTGATCCTTTTGCTAAAGCTACTTATGACAATATTATTGCTAAAGCCAATGCATTATTGTCATCTCCCATTTTAACTTATGGATTAGACGCAGCAGGATTAAGAATCAGCAATATTCATACTTTTTCTAATGATCAACTTCCATACTTGGTACTTGCCTATCAGTTTACAAAGGATAGTAGATATGCAGCACGCTGTTGGCAGCAATTAGATGCTATGTGTTCTTGGCCTGATTGGGGAGCAAATAGACATTTTTTGGATGCAGGAATTGCTGCAAAAGGAGCTGGTATAGCTTTGGATGGGTTATACGACTACCTAACTGCAACTCAAAGGCTTAGGTTGTATACTGGCATTAAAAATTTTGTTTTGCAACCCGGCAAAACACAAATTGAAACCAATACCGGAGTTTGGAAATGGTATTTATCCAATGATAATTGGAACGGAATCTGCCATGGTGGTATGATTATAGGAGCACTTGCCGGATATGAATTTGATTCAACATTTAATGCAAACATTATTGCTCAATCTGCCAATGGAATCAATAAATACATGCAGTCTTTAGAACCTGATGGCGCAAGTGAGGAAGGAATGTCTTATTGGAGTTACGGTTTGACGAACACCTTTTTAGCTTTTGAAAGTTTAAAAAGATGTTTAAGTACAACTTACGGGTTAGCCGAAATTGCGGGGTTTGCAAAAACTGGATGGTTTCCTTATTATATGTCTGGACCAGTTGGAACAGCCACAATAGGAGATGATTATTTATATGTTGGAAAAACCAATAAATTTTTATCCTATTTCTGGTTTTCTAAATACTTCAAAAATGCCGCTTTGGCAAAAGCTCATTACGATGCTTGTTTATCTGTAAATGCGCTAGATGCAGAAAAGATGAATGGTTGGACTGACTTGCTATTCTATGATAAATCACTGGTTTCACAAGGAAGTACAACTAATCTTCCATTAGAAGGATATTTGAAAGGGATTGAATATATGTATTTACAGGAAAATACAAATAATGATAATGCCTTGTATGTTGGTATGCATGGTGGCGATAATAATGCCAGTCATGGTCATTTAGACGCTGGTAGTTTTTTTGTTCAAGGTATCGGAGAAACCTGGGCACAAGGAAATTTAGGTTTAGAGTCACCATATCCTTCGGATTATTTTAACACTACAGCACCTTTATATACTGCTTCGCCAACCAATTTAGCTACTAGTAGTGGAAGATATTATTATTATCGAGTTAGAACAGAAGGGAAGAATTGTCTTGTATTTAACCCCGATGCTAGACCAGAACAAAATCCTCTGGGTAATGCAACAATGTTGTCAAAAGCAAATGATGGCGTTGGCGGTTTTTATGTTGCAGATCTACAAACATGCTATAGCAAAGATGTTTCTTCATATAAAAGAGGTATTAAGTTAAATAGAACTACTGGCGTAATTACAGTGCAGGATGAATTCAATCCTTCTATTAATAATTCAACAGTTTATTGGTTAATGCATAGCCCAGCAACTGACGGTCTTATCATTAGTGCCAATGGGAAAACCGCAACTATGTCAAAAAATGGAAAAACATTTTTTGCCATTATTCAATCCCCCTCTACTGCAGTTTTTCAAAAAATAGATCGGTCTACTTCTCAAATTAATTATTTAACAGAAACGGCTGGAATATTTTCAGGTATAATGGCAGGAAAGAACTCTATTAATCAATGGTATGGAAAGTTGCAAATAAAACTAACAGGCTTGGCTGCTTCAACCCCAGTAACAGTGAGAGTAGATTTTGTTAAATCAACTTCAACAGTAGTTCAACCATTAATTGGATTGCAGTCTTGGACAACAAGTAATTAGGTATATATTATTGGATATTTTTTTACACTATTGAATATATAAAGCATTATGAAAAAGCAAACTGCTTACTTTATTTTACTTATAATTAAGAGTGTAATAGGATTATCCCAAAATGCAGTTGTTCAACAAAAAAATGCTTCCATTGTAGTAGAAAGAATTACAAATAGTAAACAAAGAAACATCATTTTTATTTTAACTGATGATCATAGATACGATGCAATTGGTTTTTTACATACTCAAACGTTTATAGAAACGCCAAATCTAGATAAAATAGCAAAAGAGGGAGCCTATTTACCCAATGCATTTGTTACTACTTCATTGTGTTCTCCCTCTAGAGCCTCTATTTTAACTGGATTATATGCACATAAACATCAAGTAATAGATAATAATAAACCAGTTTCCCAACAATTAGTGTTTTTTGCTCAATATCTTCAGAAAGTTGGTTATAAAACTGGATTTGTAGGAAAGTGGCATATGGGTGGAGAAAGTGCAAATCCTCAACGTGGATTTAATCAATGGATTTCATTTCCTGGTCAGGGTAGTTATTTGCCTGATGAAAATGGATTGAACGTTAATGGAGTAAAAACAAAACAAAAAGGGTATATAACTGATGAACTAACTGACTATGCAATTGATTGGTTAAAATCAGTTGATAAGAAAATGCCCTTTATGTTATATCTCTCACATAAAGGGGTTCATGCCGATTTCATTCCACCGGACCGATTTAAAAATGATCATCCTAATGATAGTTTTAAAAAGCCAATTACTATGGAACCGGACGCTCACTCTAATCAACCTATGTGGGTTCAAAATCAACGTAATTCATGGCATGGGATAGATTTTCCATACCATACTACTTTAGATATTGAAGAATACTATAAACGCTACGCAAGAACGTTAAAAGGGGTAGATGAATCTGTAGGCAGTATTATGAAATATTTAAAAGAAAATGGTTTACTTGAGTCTACATTAATTATTTATATGGGCGATAATGGATTCTTATTTGGAGAACATGGATTAATTGATAAACGTAACGCCTATGAAGAGTCAATGCGTGTTCCAATGCTTGCTTATTGCCCAGATATTATCAAACCAGGTACATTAATTAAGGATATTGTAGCAAATATTGATATTGCACCAACGCTATTAAATGCTGCAGGCTTAAAAGCGCCTTCACATATGGATGGAAAAAGTTTCCTTCCGCAACTCAGTGGAATCTCTATCCCTTGGCGGAATGAATTATTATATGAATATTATTGGGAAAGGAATTATCCTCAAACACCTACCATGCATGCATTACGGACTAATCAATATAAGTATATTCATTATCAGGGAATTTGGGATACCGATGAGCTATACGATATTCTTTCTGATCCATTTGAATCAAAAAACCTTATTAATGAATTGAGCTTTTCACCTATAGTGAAAAAAATGAATAATAATTTATTTGAATTGCTAAAACAAACAAAAGGTATGTATTTGCCTTTGAACAAAGATGAAGGTAAGCAATCTAATAAACGAAATCCTTTTGGCTCTAAAGAATCAAAATTCCCTGATTATTTATTTAATAATTAACATGGTAAAAAAGTATTTAATTAATGGGGTTGTTTTTTTGATAATTATTTTTTATTCATCAAGTGTATGCTCTCAAAAAAACAATATTCCTTATTGGAATTCTAATACACAGTTAATACCATTTAGAATAGTTCCAATAATCTCTAAAATTGATTATTTAGATTTAGATAAAGACGGAGACCCAGACATCTTAAAAGCGATGTTGAATGACTCAATTCCCATTCTTTGGATAGATGATGACGATGATATGAAGCAGGGAGATATAGAGGGAGATACTGATAATGATTGCTTGTTAATTGATAAGAACAGAGATAGCATATTTGCTGGACCTTTTGATTTTAGTATTGATTGGATTGATGAAGACCATGATGGTAAAGCAGATATTCAATTAATTGTAAATAATGCAGGAACAAAAGTTAGAAATTATTTTGATTGGGGCGCCGATTTTATGTATGTGTTAGACGTAGACAAAGACCAGATAATGCATTATATTGATTGGAATAGTATTATGATGAGGGCTTGGGAACATTATGGCCATGCTAACTTTTACAAAGATTATAGCGGCAATTCTACTTTTCTAAAAATGCATGCTTCCAGTTTTAGAATCAGTGATCTAAGGTATAATTGGGAGAACCCATTCATTTTTTATGATACAGACCGGGATGGACTAACGGAATGGGCTATAAGACTGGTTGATACTCCCGAATTCAGGGATAAAATTGATAATTCCAAAAACGGTTTTGGAAATATTGATTCAAATTTTGATGTCAAATTTACAAAGAGAATTGACTATTCTGCTGTCACTTGGGACTTGGATAATGATAACAGCGCAGGAAATGAATTTGATTTTGACATGAGTTTGCTTTTTAAAGGAAAAGGATTTGCTTATGATGACCAGGGCCATCATTTCAAAGGATTAAAAGGTCTTTCTCAAGCAAATAGTTTTATGTACGATAGCCGATGGCGCAATATTGACACACTTTTTTATCCTGATAGAGATACGGCGTATCAAATGATTTTTAAAAAAGGTGATTGGCAGCAATGCAGGTTAATATTTGATGAAGATGATGATTGCAATAGATGGGAAAGAGTTGAATTTTATGATCCACTTGATTTTTGGAAAACAGGGATAGAGGGTGGTGGCCTTGATAATAATGGACAGTCTGATGCAATAGGAGACAGGGGCGAATTTGATATGGATAATTCAGGAAAAGGGAGATTGTATATTGGAGCCTTCGATGGCCGTATTCATCTATTTGGAGCTGAATGGGGTGGATGGAGAATAGATCAAACCGCATTTTCCTACCAAGGGTTTGGAGGGTTTTATGAAAAATGGAATCGGAAAAGATTGCAGTTAATGCCTAAAAAATTTGCAAGTGTAAAATATGAAGACACTGATGGAAATGGTTTTGCAGATCAAATACTGTATGACCTAGATGGAGATCATTTTTTTGAAGATTCGGTATCTCTCATCAAAATGAATATAAACGATAGGCAATCAGTTATTGAAACTGCCAAAATGCGCTATGCTGATTATTCAACGCTTTTTAAAACAATTACTAATAATAATTGGAGCCGTGCTTTGCTTGCTTTAAAAGTGGCTGAAAAGTATAAAATAAATACAAATTGGTATTCATTTTATAAACAGCCACATTCTTTGCACGAGAAGTATGATTATTCTTTTTGGCTCAATTTTTATATTTATCAAGACCTTAGGTATCAAACTCGCATTAACAATAATGTAGCATTATTGAAAAAGGTTGACATAGCCTATTATTCAGGTAATTGGTCAGTCCTATTGCAATAAAAAAATCAAGATGATCTTTAAGAATATTAGACGTAAACATTTTTTATTTTTTCTTTTACTCATTTTATGTAAAGAACCTTTTTGTCAAATCAGTGGGATAGATAAGTTTGATGTCACTCCCGGAATGGTTAAACTGCGATTAGATAATTCTTTAGTTAAAAATATTCATCCAAGATTGTTTTTTTCAAAAGAGGATATTACTAAGCTAATACAGTTGAATAAAAATGGTGATTCTCTCATTCGTATAGGATATAGGCAAAATAGGAGGGATGCTGATGAAGTCTTGAAACAACCATTGTTAACGTACTTTCTAGATGATGCAAAACTTAGGGTGCCCTCGGTTCATAAGTTTGCTGTTCAATTGCCAGCATTAATAATGATGTATCAACTAACTGGGGATACTAATTATGCTCGCAGAGTAATCAATCAGTTTATACAGTTGAGTAATTTTCCTGACTGGGGAGCCAATCGTCATTTCTTAGATGCTGGAATAGGCGGATTTGATTTTGCATTAGCATATGATGCACTACATAATTTCATGAATGAGGCCGAAAGGAAAATGATGAAAGATGCAGTAGTTAAGCATGTATTAATACCAGGTAAGCTGCAATTGCAAAAGAAAGTATGGTGGTCAACCGCTAATCATAATTGGAACGGCATCTGCAATGGTGGAATCATTATGGCAGCTTTAGCATTATATGAAGATGACCCTGAAGGAATGAGTGAAATCATTGCTTTGGCTATCAATGCACTTCCTAAATATATTCAATCTTTTGAACCGGATGGTCAAAGTGAAGAAGGTTTAATGTATTGGGGATATGGACTAATGTATACTACTATTGCAATGGAAAGTATGCAGCGGGTTTTAGGAACAGCTTTTGGCTTAGATCAATTTCCTGGCTTTAGAAAAACAGGATGGTTCCCTACTTATGTATCCGGTCCTGTAACTAGTTTAAGCATTGGTGATGATCCTTTAAAGAATTCTAAGATCAAGTCTTTTTTCTGGTTTGCTAAAAACAATAACGATTCTGCCTTAGCAAAAATGCAATACGAGCTTTGTAAACAAACCAATACAATGAATTGGATGGATATGTTGTATTACAATCCAGGTATGGTCTATACAAAATCTACAGCTAGAATTAATTCATTAGAAAATTATATTCATGGTATAGAAGTAATGTCACTAAGGGATGGATGGAATAAAAATGCGGTATTCGTTTCCATGCATGGCGGCAATAATTTTGCCAATCATGGGCATTTAGATGCTGGAAGTTTTGATATTCAGGCTTTGGGTGAAGTTTGGGCATATGGTAATCTAGGCAGTGATAATTATACCTATCCTGGTTATTTTTCTAAAACCAGCTTGCCTACTTACACCGGGATTGATTCGCCTCAAACAGCTCCAGGGCGATGGCATTTTTACAGACTTAGGGCCGAAGGTAAAAATTGCATAGTCTTTAATCCATCTGCCAGTCCAGATCAAAATGAAAGAGGCTCAGCTACTTTGAAAAGTCAATTGATAGGAGTTAATGAAAGTTCCTATACCCTAGATCTTGCTAATTGCTATTCTCGTGATGTTACTTCTTATTCTAGAAAAATTCAATTAAATAAGTTAACGTCTATTATTACCGTAGAGGATGATTTTGTTTCAAAACCTAAAGCCACTGTTTGGTGGTCAATGCATACTAAAGCAAAAATTGAATTAGTATCGGAAGGTAAGACAGCATTGTTAAAGTTAAATGGCAAGCAGATGGCAGTGACTATTAAAAATCCTACTAATGCTAGTTTTCAAATATTAGGTGCTTCATATCTGCCAGGTGAAACATTTCCGTTCACCCAAAATTCTGTAAATAAAGGGTTTAATAAATTGGCAATTAAATTGGAAAGTAAAATGACAGATAAAATTGAGGTAATATTTCAACCTCTTAAAATGTAATGTATCCAATGAAAAAAAATATTGTAATTGGAATTGATGTTGGCGGAACGCATCTAACAATTGCCCCAGTTGATTTAAATAAACGAGAGGTTTTGCTAGAATTCACCAAAAGATTGGACTTTGATTCAAATGGTAATCCTGAGGAGATTGTTGAAAAATGGTCCAAATTGATTCAATCTGTTATTAGTGATTGTTCTATTGATATTATTAGAATTGGTATTGCATTTCCAGCACCCTTTGATTTTGAGAAAGGAATATGTTGGATTCAAAATCAGAATAAATTTGATAATTTTTTTGGATTGAATATTAAATCATATTTAGCAAGCAAACTGAATATAGATGCGAATAATATTTATTTCTCTAATGACGCAGCATGTTTTTTGAAAGGAGAATTATTTAGTAATACAATGGAGTCTGCTAGATTCCCTGTAGGAATAACATTAGGAACGGGGCTTGGGTCTTCAAGAATAGTAAATAGCACGGTAGTGGATGCACAATATTGGAATATGCCTTTTAAAGAGGGGATAGCAGAGGATTATTTATCATCAAAATGGTTTTCAACCAGATACAATTCTTTAACTGGTGAATTAATTACTTCGGTTAAAGATATTGCCACTAAATTGTCAGATTCTGATTTAAATAAACGAATTGTCTGTAAAAATATATTTAAGGAATTTGGTCATAATTTGGCTGATTTTATCATTGCCATATATCCAGAAGCCAATCCAGATATACTTTATTTGGGCGGGAATATTTCTAAAGCATATCATCTATTTAAAGATAGTTTCCTAGAAAAAATTACGGAGAAAGGATATGAAGTTAATTTGAAAATATCTACCCTTGGCGAGAATGCAATTATTTTGGGGGCAGCTTCACTATGTAAATAATATTGATTTAATAAATTATTGAATATTTATGTTCCCTTTAAAGTTTCGTTTTATTCATTTTCATACACTTTATTTAATATCATTGGTGATGGTAAGTTGTATTACTTGCCAATATTGTTTTGCACAATTAGAACCTGCTGGCGTATTCGGGAATAATGCCATATTTCAACAAAAGGTAAAACTGCCCATTTGGGGTAAAGCAAAAGCTAAGGCCATTGTAACGGTTTCATTTGCAAAATATCAAAAACAGGTAACAGCTGATGAGAAAGGAAATTGGACCTTATTTTTACCTGCTATGAAAGCCGACGGTAAAAGTCATCAACTTGAAATTGAATCCGAAGGAAGAAAAATTATATTCACTAATATCCTTTTAGGAGAAGTGTGGTTAGCTTCTGGGCAATCTAATATGGCCTATCTAATTAGTAGCGATTTATTGAATAAAGAAACAGAAATTAAAAATGCCAACTATCCAGATATACGATTTCGTATAGTTGATAATAATACATCAATCATTCCACTCGATTATATGACTTCTAGAGAGTGGAAAGTATGTAACCCACAAAATGTGCTTGATTTTTCAGCAGTAGCCTATTTTTTCGCACGTTCATTACATATTGATAAAAAGGTTCCTGTTGGTATTATAGTTTCTGCTAAAGGAGCTACAAGTATAGAATCTTGGATGAGTAAAGAGAGTTTATTGACTCAGAATGAATTTAAAGAAGGGTTACAAAAAAGAGACGAAGATTCAACTCATTGGAAGGATTTTGTTATAAACAGCAATAAAGCAAATGCTGATAGAGAAACTATTGCAAGAACCTCTTTTAGGGGTATTGATTTAGGTATTCATAAAGTTGATTTTAATGATGCTGAGTGGCGTAAAACATTGTTTCCGTTAAGTAGCGAGAAAATGGGATATCCCTCTTTTTGGGGTATCATTTGGATAAGAAAAACTTTTCAAATTAGTGACTTGCAAGCTACTAAGTCATGGATCTTAACGCTCCCATTGCGCGACCAAAATGATATAGTTTATTTGAATGAAAAAGAAATAGCAACAGGTGTTTCTAAAGCCAAATCAAAGTCAATTGATATTCCATTAAATCTCTTGAAATCAGGAAAAAACATCTTAACTATAAGAATGTATGTTAACTGGGGTATTGCCGATGTGGGTGATAGAACATCAAACTGTTTTTTTAAAGCCCTAGATGGGGATCAAATAGACTTATCAGGTTTTTGGACACACCACAATAAAATTGAGCCGGATGTAGCACAGTGGCAGGGCTATTACAATAAAGAGACGGTTAATTTTAATTCTATGATCTACCCTTTAATACCATTTAGTATTAAAGGATTTCTGTGGTATCAAGGTGAAAACAATACTAGTAAAGCAAAACAGTACGAAAATTTGATGCCGCTGATGATTAATAACTGGCGTTCGCTTTGGCAAAATGCTGAATTGCCTTTTCTATTTGTTCAATTAGCCAATTATAAACAACGTTCTTTTGTTCCGCTATCAAATGATGCATGGGCAGAACTAAGAGATGCACAACAAAAAACATTAAAAAATACAAAGCATGTAGCAATTGCCTCTGCTATTGATATTGGTGACGAATTCAATATTCACCCTAGTAACAAACAAGAAGTAGGGAGGAGACTTTATGAGGCTGCAAAAGAAATAGCCTACAAACAGCAAGTAGTAGGCATGGGTCCTCTTTTCAAAGATGCTAGCTTTGATGGGAACAAAGTGGTTATATCGTTTAGAAATGTACCTAATGGATTTGTATCAAAAGGTAGCTCTCTTGACTCTTGTTTTGCATTATTAGATGAAAATGGTAAATGGAGTTGGACCACCGCTGAGGTTTATGGAAAAAAAATTGTATTAAACCTTAAGGCCATAAAAAAACCTACAAGAATTCAGTATGCGTGGCAATCAAATCCTTCAGCCCCTTTGTATAATCAAGAAGGATTACCTATGTTTCCTTTTAATGAAAAAATAAACGAATGATTTTGATGGCTTTTATAATACCATTTTCTGAACTGTAATGTTGCACTGAATTTATTCAAACTGTTAAACTATTTAATCTTGTTCTCATGAAAAATAATTCTAATAAACTTAAATGCATCATTTCAAGTTGTTTAGTGATAGCATCAATTATTGTGCACGCTCAATACAAACCCAACTTTGGATTAACACAAAAACAGCCAGACAATACCTTGCCTGTAGGAATTAGTAAACCTGAAATAGCCATCAGGAAAACAAAACATATTCCAGTTACCCTTTTGCATAAGAATAAGCAGAACGATTATATTCTAAAAAATGGTTGGGAAATGACAGATGGCAATACAGTTATTGCTAATACACAATCTATTTTCAATCAAAACTATCAAACTAAAAACTGGTATAACGCTACTGTTCCAGGAACAGTGCTAACTACCTTAGTACAGCAAGGTGTATATCCTGATCCATATGTGGGCTTGAATAATCTTTCTATTCCAGATAGTTTATGCCGAAAGGATTGGTGGTATCGAATCAGTTTTGCCAGCCCCATTGAATCATTTGATAAACTTACTTGGCTTCAATTTGATGGAATCAATTATAATGCAGATATATGGCTAAATGGAACTTGTATAGGCTCTATTAATGGTGCGTTTTCAAGGGGAAATTTTAATGTCAGCAAATATTTGCATAAAAGTGAAAAAAATATTCTTGCTGTACATATTCTTCCACCCCCTAATCCCGGCATTCCACACGAGCAATCAGCCATTGCAGGTGCTGGGCCCAACGGAGGTAGTCTGGCATTAGATGGACCAACTTTTATTGCTTCAGAAGGATGGGATTGGATGCCTGGCATTAGAGATAGAAATATTGGCATCTGGCAAAACGTATCCCTTCATTTTACTGGGGCTATTACTATTCAAGACCCTCAAGTAATTACTGATTTGCCACTTCCGGATACTAGTTCAGCAAAATTAATCATCAAAGCCTTGGTTACGAATCATTCATCAGTCATTAAAAAATGCACTGTTCAGGGTAAGATAGGTTCTTTGAATTTTTCTTTGCCTATCAATTTAATGCCCGGTGAACAGAAAATAGTGAAACTCTCTCCTGATAATATCCCTTCCTTACATCTTCAACACCCAAAACTATGGTGGCCAAATGGTTATGGAAGCCAAAATTTATATGATTTGAAACTTTCAGTTGACGAAAATAACAATGTCATTTCAGATGAAAAAAATATTCGATTTGGTGTTCGTGAATTTTCTTATGAACTAATGGTAAATGCGCCAAGTAAAAAGGAATGGCGCATTAGTTATCAGCCTACAAATGCCATTCAGGGTAAACCACTTTTCGATAATATTAATCGCGTAAAAGTGGCAGGGGGATTTACTATTCCAAGTATCTATACGGGAGTTGATGAAAAACATTTTGAAACTATTCCAGATTCAAATAATCCCTATTTGGTGGTTAACGTAAATAGTCAGAAAATCTTTTGTAAAGGTGGTAATTGGGGAATGGATGATGCAATGAAAAGGGTTGAAAGAGAAAGGCTGGAACCAGCTTTTCGTTTGCACAAAGAAGCCAATTACAATATGATAAGAAATTGGACAGGAGAATGCACGGAAGAAGTGTTTTATGAACTAGCCGATGAATATGGAATGTTAGTATGGAATGATTTCTGGATGTCAACAGAAGGATATAATGTACCACCAAACAATGATCAACTCACACTTGATAATATAACAGAAGTTGTAAAAAGATTTCGTAACCATGCCTCTATAGCAATCTGGTGTCCGCGGAATGAAGGATATGCGCCAGTTAGTATGGAATATAAAATTTCTGAGATCCTAGCAATAGAAGATGGCACCAGGCACTATAATGGAAATTCGCGTGAAATGAATCTTAGACAAAGTGGGGCTTGGAGGTATATCAATAATCCAGCTGAATATTTTACTAAGAACGTTGATGGATTTACTACCGAAATTGGAACCTTTTCTATTCCAACAGCTAGTACCATCCAGAAGTTTATAAGAAAAGAAGATCAATGGCCAATCAATGATGTTTGGAACTATCATGATCTTCATTCTGAAGTTTCTAATCAAAATCTAAAAGGATACTTGAGTGCGGTTGATAGTTTATATGGAAAAGTAATTGGACTGGATGATTTTAATAAAAAAGTTCAATTGATTAATTATGAAAGCCATAGGGCCATTTTTGAGGCATGGAACAGTAAACTATGGAATAATACCAGTGGTGTTTTATTGTGGATGACACATCCAGCATGGCCAAGTATGATCTGGCAAACTTATTCATGGGATTTTGAAACCCATGGTTCCTATTATGGTTCAAAGAAAGCATGTGAGCCCTTGCATGTTCAAATGAATTTGCATGATCAGAAAGTAATTGTGATCAATAGCGCACTTGAAAGCTATCAAAATCTGAAAGTAATATTAAAATTGTATGACCTTGAAGGGACAGCATTCTATACTAAAGTTCAACAAGTAAGTATTGGCACTAATCAAAAAGTAGAAGCATTTACTCCTGATCTTTCAACAGTAAATTTACCCTCAGTCTATTTAGCCAGACTTGAAATTGAAAACAATAAAAAAGAAGTTCTAGCTGAAAATGATTACTGGAAAACAAATTCTACAACTATCAATTATGAAGCCTTCAATCAACTATCAAAAGTTACACTTGTAGGAAAACAAATTAGTAACCAAAAAGGGATAACTGTATTTGAAATACAAAATAATACTACTACTCCTGCAATAGGCATCAAGTTAAATTTAATAGATGACAAAGGGATGATTGTTTTGCCCGCTTATTTTAGTGATGGTTATTTTACGCTTTTACCGGGTGAGAAAAAAATAGTGCGTGTTGGATATAATGAAAGTTCAAACAAGTATAATATAAAAGCAGATGGGTATAATATAAAAAACACCATATTATTTTAGAACCTTTTTTAAATGCTTTTCGGCAAGCAAGCGATTTTAACAGATTCGCAATCGTTTAATTCGGAGGTGATTTCTATCACCTCCTTTTATTTTTTATTAGACAACCAAACCCCCAATAAAATAATACACATGCATCCGCATTGAATGAGGTTGATTTCTTCTCCTCCTAACAATCCCCAGAACACCGCAACAAAGGGAATCCCATAAGTAACAGTAGAAGCAAATAAACTACCCGCTCTTTTGGCCAACATATAATAAATCACGGTGGCTACGGCCGTACCCATGAGTCCTAATAACATGGATGCACCAGTTGAAAGCAATACGTCTTTAGAGCTAAGGTCTAAGTTAAAATAGCCGGTAAAATATAGGATAACTAAACAAGGAATAATCAGGAATACAAATGCCATGCTGGCGATATTTAAAGAGCCAGCCTCTTTTAAATGACGACCCACCATATTGATATTGATGCCATAGAGTAGTGTGGCTAAAAGAACTAGTGAGGCATAAGAGATATTTTCAAAGCTTACTTTCTTTTGAGCGGCAAACAATAAACAGAGACCCACAAAACCCACCAAGACCCCAATGATTTTTAGACGGCTGGCTTGCAATTGAAAAAAAGATACGCCTACAATAATGGTGAATAAGGGTGTTAGGGCATTGAGGATTCCTGCCAAGGAAGAATCAATTTCTAGTTCCGCAATGCAAAACAAATAAGCAGGAAAAAAGCTGCCAATCAAACCGGAAAGAATCACCAATAAGAATTTCTCTTTGGGAATTTTTCTAAATGCTTCCAGGGCAAAAGGCGTCATTACTAAACCCGCACTTAAGATGCGGATGGTGGCCACTTGGTAGGGACTCAAAGTATGCATCCCGTATTTCATGAGCATAAAACTGCTGCCCCAGATCAGGGAAAGTGCTGCAAATATGCCCCAGTTAATCAGTTTGTCCTTGGTTTGCATGGGTGGCAAAGTTGGGGTTTTTAGCTTTAAACCCAAGTTGGGGAGAAAAAAAGCTCCGAAAAAAGGGTGGAATATGGTTCTTGTGGATATTTTTTTTACTTTCAGCAAAACCAAAAAATTGTTTTTATGGGTATGATCAAGGAATTCAAAGAGTTTGCCGTTAGGGGAAACTTGGTAGATACAGCAGTAGCCTTTGTAATGGGTGCCAGCTTTGGCAAAATTGTCAGCAGTTT
The DNA here is from genome assembly GCA_903933995.1 of uncultured Bacteroidota bacterium. Classification (GTDB taxonomy): domain Bacteria; phylum Bacteroidota; class Bacteroidia; order Chitinophagales; family Chitinophagaceae; genus Sediminibacterium. The sequence goes on along the minus strand of CAIZMD010000693.1, from coordinate 5,521 downwards.
TGTAGATGGTATGGTCATGCCCGTAGTAGGGATGTTGACTGGTGGTGTTGACTTTAATGATAAGAAGTTGATACTCAAAGACGCCACCCCAGAAGTAAAAGACGCTGCTGGAAAAGTAGTTGAAAAAGCTATTGCAGAAGTGTCAGTGAAATACGGCAGCTTTCTAACCAACCTGATTGATTTTATCATTGTGGCTTTTGCCGTATTCTTGGTTATCAAAGCCATTAACAAACTGAAGAAGAAGGAAGAAGAAGCACCAGCGGCTCCTCCTGCACCTTCCAGCACAGACCAATTATTGATTGAGATTAGGGACGCTTTAAAAAAATAAGCCCCTATTTGGTGGATAACTATTCCTAAAACAGCTGCTGTTTTGCAGCTGTTTTAGTTTCTTTGCATCTAAACATTTTCCTTTGGCTACCGCGAATTATCAGATCAAACTGGACCAGTTTGAAGGTCCTTTTGACCTTCTGCTCTTCTTTATTGAAAGGGACGAGTTGGATATTTATAATATTCCCATTACCAAGATCATCAATGATTTCTTGGACTTTATTCACCAGGGTGAAAAGCTCAATATTGAATTGAGTAGTGAGTTCATTCTATTTGTGTCTACACTAATGCGCATCAAGGCCAGACTTTTGTTGCCTAGAAAAGAAATAGATTCCACCGGTAATGAAATTGACCCTAGGCAAGAATTGATAGATAAGATTCTGGAATACAAGCGCTTTAAAGAAGCAGCTACTCAAATGGCAGATATGGAAGCCGTGCGTATGCTCATGGTAAAACGGGGTAACCTTCACCGTGAAATTGCCGAGATTGGAGAAGAAGCTTCTGAAGGAACCGAGATTCAGAACATCACGCTCTTTAAGCTGATGAAGGCTTTTGAGAAAGTGATGCTTCGCGTGCAAGAAAGACAGAATAAACCAGTACATACGGTGGTGCGCTACAACCATACCATGGAAGGTAGCCGTGACTATATGCTCACTTTTGTACAAAAGGAAAAAACGGTTGCATTTGAAAAAGTATTTGAAGATTGCGAAGACAAAATCCACGCCATTTTCTTATTCCTATCCATCTTAGAATTGACCCAACAAAAATTCATGAAAATGATGGTGGGTGAGGGTAGAAACAATTTTATAGTGGAGTGGAATGATAACAGGGAAGCAGACTTGGCCGATGCTGGTTTAACCGAAGAGGAAATCAGCGCTAGTAGATTTGAGGACTAATAGGCAGTTCCATCAAGACATAAAAAAAGCACCAAACCTCTTGGTGCTTTTTTATTACTATGTTCTTAAGCTTATCCCGCAATAGTGGTACTAACGGTGATGCTTTCTTTCATTAGTTCTCTTACAGCTGCAGCAATCCCTTGCGCATCATAAGCGCATTCGCGATACAATTCTTTGGGGCTTCCGTGTTCTACCAAACGGTCTGGAATACCCAAAATAGTTACATCGGCTTTATAGCCATATTTGTTCATAAACTCCAATACGGCAGAGCCAAATCCACCAACTACAGTTCCGTCTTCAACGGTCACAATTTTGCTGTATTTGCTAAAGGCTTCGTGTAGTAAATTCTCGTCAATAGGTTTTACAAAACGTAAGTCATAATGTGCTGGATTAATGCCTTCGGTTCTGAGTTCACGAATAGCTGCTTGGGCAAAATTACCTGGGTGTCCAAAACTCAAAATAGCAACGCCTTCTCCGTCTTTGAGTTTGCGTCCCTTACCAATAGTCAATGCTTGGAATGGTGTTTTCCAATCAACCATCACGCCTTCACCTCTTGGATAACGAATCACAAAGGGGTATTGGTTTTCCTGCAATTGAGACGTGAACATGAGGTTGCGCAATTCCTGCTCATTCATGGGTGCGCTGATCACCATATTGGGTATACAACGCATATAAGGAATATCATAACAACCATGGTGGGTGGGTCCGTCTTCTCCTACTAATCCTGCACGGTCTAAACAAAGGGTTACGGGTAGTTTTTGAATAGCTACATCGTGCACCACTTGGTCAAAAGCGCGCTGCATAAAAGAAGAATAAATATTGCAGAACACACGCATACCTTGTGTAGCCAAGCCAGCACTTAAAGTAACCGCGTGTTGCTCACAAATGCCCACGTCAAAAGCACGATGTGGCATTTTTTCCATCATGAATTTCATGGAACAGCCACTAGGCATAGCAGGTGTAACCCCCATGATGGCATCATTCATTTCTGCCAATTCTAATAAGGTATGTCCAAATACGTCTTGGTACTTGGGTGGTTGTGGCGCAGTAATTGGTTTCTTTACAATCTCTCCCGTTACCTTATCAAACAAACCTGGGGCATGCCACTTGGTTTGATCTTTCTCGGCTAGTGCATATCCCTTTCCTTTTACGGTAACAATATGCAATAGTTTGGGTCCGGGAATATTTTTCAGGTCCTTTAGTGTATCTACTAACTTGGTAATATTATGCCCATCAATGGGTCCAAAATAACGCAGGTTCAAAGCTTCAAACAGGTTGCTGCTTTTAGACACTACACCTTTGATATTGGCTTCTAATTTGCTGGCCATTTCACGGCTAAAGGTTTTGCCCACGGGTAGTTTGCCCATTAGGTTCCAAACCTCATCGCGCATTTTGTTATAAGTAGGTGAAGTGGTAATATCCGTTAAATAACCTTTAAGCGCTCCCACATTGGGGTCAATGCTCATACAGTTGTCATTGAGGATAATCAAGACGTCACTATCGGCCACGCCCGCATGGTTCATAGCTTCAAAAGCCATACCCGCTGTCATGGATCCGTCTCCAATCACCGCTATAGACTTTCTGTCTTCTCCTTTGTATTTGGCTGCCATGGACATACCCAAGGCGGCAGAAATGCTGGTGGAAGAGTGGCCTACACCAAAAGTATCATACTTACTTTCGCTTCTTTTGGGGAAACCGCTAAGACCATTGTATTTGCGGTTTGTGGCAAAATTGTCCCTTCTGCCAGTGAGGATCTTGTGTCCATAAGCCTGGTGACCTACGTCCCAAACCAATTGGTCATAAGGGGTATTGTACACATAATGAAGGGCCACGCTTAATTCTACCACACCCAAACTGGCTGCAAAATGACCTCCGTGAACACTCACTACGTCAATGATGTACTGACGCAGCTCGTCGCTTACTTGATGCAATTGTTCCCTGCTGAGCTTTTTAAGGTCGTCGGGGCAGTCAATTTGCTGTAGAAGTGGACCGGCCTTTATATCCATGTGACTTTATTTAGATGTAAAAATAAGCATTTACGGCTTGCAAACGCTGCCATTAAAATAGTACAACACCCTTTGAAACAGATAGTTCGCCGCGGGTAAGGGGAATTTCTGCCAAACAGATACCGATTTTGCCTTTAATCCCAAAATGGAGCAGCTGGGCTTGGTTTAGGGGGTATCTTTGCAGGAACATGAGATGGAAAATATCTGCATATTGGTGGTGCCAGTTAGGCGGTTGGTTGTTTTACAGCCTAGCCATGGTGTTTTTTGCCTTTGTTTTTGAGCAGAAATACACCAATATCTTCTATTCTAGGTTGGCCATTGGCGTTTTTGCCGGCATGTTCTTTACCCATTTGCTTAGGCTCTTGATCATTCGCTTTAACATGCGCCCTCCAACACAGAAACAGCGCTGGTTTCAGTTGGCCTTATTAATCCTGACCATTTGCGTACTCTATAATATGGCCAATTCTGCCTTGGTAGAATGGTTCAAACTCTATGACCCTGTTAAGAAAATCTCTTTTGAAAAGCGTTTTCTGGGTAACCTGATTTTTGATTCTCCCTTGATTTTTGTTTGGACTTCTATCTATTTTGTTTGGCATTATATTGAAGCGGGTAGAAAAAATGAGATCCAACAAGTAAGACTAGAAACCTTGGTCAAAGAGCTGGAACTCAAGACCATCAAGAGTCATATTAATCCTCATTTTATTTTTAATGCCCTTAATAGCATTCGTGCCCTAGTAGACGAGAACCCTGACAGAGCTAGAACAGCTATTACAGAGTTAAGTAATATTTTGCGCAGCAGCATGCAGGCGGAGAAATTAGAGCTGGCTCCTTTTGAAAAAGAGTTGGGGATTGTCAAAGATTATTTGGCTTTGGAACATATTCGTTTTGAAGACCGTTTGCGTATTGAGTACGATATTGATGAAGATACCATGGGTCAGCCCGTGCCTCCTATGATGTTGCAGACCTTGGTAGAGAACGCCATCAAGCACGGAATAAGCCAACAAAAAGAAGGTGGGGTAGTGCGCGTGATTTCTGATTTCAAAGACAACCACCATGAACTAATTGTGCAGAATTCTGGTCACTTAAATGGCAATTTAGAGGCTGCCGCCGATGGTTTTGGAATAAATAGTACCCGTAATAGACTAAAATTATTATTTGGCGGAAAAGCTAGTTTTGATATTCGGGATACGGCTGGTGGCATGGTAGAAGCAATAGTAAAAATGCCCGTAAAAGATTTGCATTATTAAACCTTGATTATAGCATTATGGCAATTAGAGCAATCATTATTGACGACGAAAGATTGGCCCGCAATGAGCTTAAAAAACTCTTGCAAGACCACTCAGACATTGAAGTCATTGAAGAAGCCGCCAATGTGGATGACGGCATTGAAAAAATTGAAACCCTAAATCCGGATTTGATTTTTCTAGACATTCAAATGCCTGGTAAAACCGGTTTTGATTTGTTGGCCGAAGTGGAAAAAGCACCCCGTGTCATTTTCACTACAGCTTATGACGAATACGCCATCAAAGCCTTTGAAGTAAATGCTTTGGACTATTTGTTGAAACCCGTAGAACCCAAGCGCTTGGCCGATGCTATCCAAAAATTACATTTGGAAATCAGCAAGGAAAACGCTGGTCTCAATGGTTTGAATCGTGGTCCTTTAACAGAGTTTGACCAAGTATTTGTAAAAGACGGTGAGCGTTGCTGGTTTGTAAAACTAGGAGAGATTCGTTTGTTTGAAAGCGTGGGTAATTATGCCAAAGTATTCTTTGGTACCAATAAACCATTGATCTTAAAATCACTCAATGCGCTAGAAGAAAGACTGGATGAACGCATGTTCTTCCGTGCTAATAGAAAGCATATCATTAACCTTCGTTGGATTGAAAAAATTGAACCCTATTTTAATGGTGGTTTGTTAGTAGATCTAAAAGGTGGTGAGAAAATTGAAGTGAGCAGGAGGCAGACAGTGAAATTTAAAGAAATGATGAGCCTGTAATTAAGTGAAGAGTGAAGAGTGAAGAATGGAAGGAACTGTTTAGACATTTAGAAATATTAGGTAGGCGTGATTTAGTTGCGCCTATTTTTTTGTTTTATATTGAACACTGAAAAAATTGCTATGAAAAAAATTAGTTTGGCTATTTGCCTATTTGCTGTGTCTTATTTACAGGCGCAGAATATTGATGAAATTATCAATGCCAAAGAAGTAGAACGTATTGAACGCACCCTTGCTTCTGATGAGATGCAGGGTCGCAGAACCTTTAGTCCCGCTATTGAAAAAGCGGCAGCTTTTAT
>CAIZMD010000692.1 GCA_903933995.1 uncultured Bacteroidota bacterium | reverse complement strand
TTTACGTGGTTATAGACCAATAATTGTCTACCATCGGCCAATGTAACTGCGTCTGTTCCTGAATTGTTATTGGGCAAAGCAGAAGCTTTCATTTCTGACCAAGTTGATCCACCATCCTTACTCCAAGATTCATTGATGGTTCTATTCCTGCTTCTACACAAAACTTGTAAACTACCATCTTTGTATTGCAAAATGCTGGGCTGTATGGCGGTAATAGTTTTACCATCATTGATGTCTATAGATTTGGTCCAGGTTTTACCCCAGTCCTTGGTATATTCAAAATGTACTTTCCATCCCGTTTTTTCTGTACTAGAAGGGCAAACCAATACCCCATTGATTAATACGGGTTTGTTTTTGATGGGACCAAGAAATCCATCAGGTAATGCTTCTCTACTTGACCAAGTTTGTCCATTGTCTTTGGATCGCATCATCCAACCCGTCCATCCTGCCACATTGGGTCCAATTTTGTAAAACAATAATAAATCGCCACCAGGCACTTGAAACAAAACAGGATTATAACAAGCATATCTAGTACTATCATTGAGTCTTCCATCCGCCACTTTCAGGGGTGCTGTCCATTGTCCATTTTTCAAATGCGAGATCCAAACGCAGACGTCTTTATTGCCTTCCTTGGTGCCACCAAACCATGCAGCCACCAAACCCTTGGGTGTTTCTGCAATGGTAGAAGCATGGCTTTCCGGAAAACTAGCTTCCGTAAAAATAAATTCGTTTTTTACTAAGCCCTTTTTAAAAGGCTTTTGCACCAAAAATTGATACTCGCCTGATCCTATTTTAAGTTCTGCAAATCCATTTGCTATTTTCACAAGTTCCACCCCAGCAACATTTTTTAAATTCTTTCCTCCTTCAAAAATAGTTGCTGCATCGGATGTTGGCAGATAAATAGTAGCGGTAGTATTGGCAGGAATCTTGACATTCCATTCAAATTTGTCAATGCTATTTTTCCATTGACTTGCAATTGGGCCATAGGCCGATTGGTAACTAGCTTTTACCCAACCTAAACCATCCACCAAAGCCGGCTTCATGACGATATGCTTAAAAGCCACTGATTGATCATCTGATTTAATGCCACCTAAATCTTCATAGATCCAAGTGAGTAAATCACCCAATAACATCACATGGTTTTGAGAATTCATTTGTGGATTAGCGGTATTACCATTCCATAATTCCCAAATAGTTGTGGCGCCTTGCTCCACCATATAACCCCATCCAGGATAGGTTTTGGTGCTAGCTAATTGATACGCAATATCAGCCCGATCATGTTTGGTAAGCCCACGCATCAGCCATTGGCTTCCTATTAAACCCGTACTTATATGACCATGATTCTCCACCAAAATCTTGGTCACAATATGGTTGAATACGGTGGCTTCATCTGCGTCTGATACTAAGCCAAAACTAATGGGCAAAAGATTGGCAGTAACCGTATTGTTACCATAGTATTTTTTCTCTTTGTTAAAATAAGTTTGATTAAATGCTGTTTTAATGGTAGCATGCAGGCTTTGCATTTTTGCAGCATCGGCAGGTTTGCCCAAGATTCCTGCAAATTTGGTTAAGTACTGCAAGAGCTTTGCATAATAAGCGGTGGCAATTAATCCCCC
>CAIZMD010000691.1 GCA_903933995.1 uncultured Bacteroidota bacterium | reverse complement strand
TAGCAGGCATCAAGGAATTCCATTATTTCAAAATCTATAATCGTTTTAACCAAGTAATGTTTGAAACCAAGAACTATGACGAGGGTTGGAATGGTATGGTCAATGGTATTGCTCAGCCTATGGGAATTTATATCTGGGTGGCTGAAGGCGTTGCCAATGATGGTTCATTGATAAAAAAATCAGGACAAACCTTATTGTTAAGATGATTCAATTAAGTATATGCGCTTGAATAAAAATATTAGATTGGTTTTTCTTTTTCTTGTCATGCATTCCTATACGGTAATACATGCACAGGATCCCATCTTTTCTCAATTTTTTGCATCGCCTTTAACGGTGAATCCTTCCCTTGCTGGTAATGGAGACGCCAATTGGCGATTGGTAGGGATAAGAAGAAATCAGTGGATTAGTGCGGGAACAGATCCGTTGAATACAACTTCTCTTTCTTTTGATGGAAAAATTTATAAAAACAAATACGACGAGCACAATTATATTGGCGGAGGATTGTTGTTCTTGCAAGACAATGGATTGGCAGGAGCCTTTAAAAGCACTTCTTTCAATTTTGCTTTGAGCTCCCATATTAGTTTGGATGCAGATGATGTACAAGGATTATCTGCAGGAATTGGAGGAACTTATTCCAATACCATTATAGATTTTTCTCAACTTAGTTTTGCGTCTCAGTTATCCTCTTCAGGTTTTAATAGAACCCTTCCAACCAATGAAGCGTATATGTCCAGTATCAAGCCTTATTATTCGGCTTTTGCAGGCATTACTTATACATTAAGAACTGAAACAACCAATTTTGATATTGGTATAGCAGGGTATCGATTTTTTAGGACGGCAAAATCAGCTTTACAAGACGCCAATCAATTTGATCCCCCCAGGTATAATGTGCACGCAGATTTTCAGACATACTTGAATGACCGGTTGGTTTTTAATGCCAATTCTATGTTTGTTTTTGAAAACAATATTAATTCCTATTCGGTTGGAGTAAATTTTGGCAACATTTTGGGAGAGACAGGAGAAGACGCTAATCCTACTATTTTGAATACGGGACTTTGGTATCGTCAGAACGAAGCTGTTATCCCTTATATAGGGTTGGGCGTTGGCAATGTTCTAGGTGGATTGAGCTATGATGTTAATATTTCTAATTCAAAATCTAGTCTTGGGCCGCTACAAACCTTTGAGTTTTCATTGATTTTAAGGTCTGGAAATAAGTCAAGATCAACCATCCCTTGCCCTTGGCGATAACGCATCCGGGAATAATAACCTAGTTTTGGGTCTTATTGAAGCAATATGCGATTTGACCAACTGAATCTGAATGCCCCTTTATTAAAAGCCTTGGACAACCTTGGCTATACCCAACCAACAACTATTCAAGAAAGGGTATTTGCTGTTGCTATGTCAGGCAAAGACGTTTGTGGCATAGCGCAAACCGGTACTGGTAAAACCTTTGCCTATTTATTGCCTTTACTTAGGTTATGGAAGTTTAATAAGGACAAGGATCCTCAAATTCTGATCCTAGTTCCAACAAGAGAATTGGTTACCCAAGTGGTAGAAAATGTAAAAATGTTGACGCCGTTTATGGGCGTGACCGTTGTTGGAGTATACGGTGGAGTGAATATAAAAACACAGGTATTGGCATTGGAAGACGGGGCCGATGTGATTGTAGCTACGCCTGGAAGGTTATTTGACCTAGCCATGGCAGGTGCATTTAAACTGCGCACCATTAAGAAATTGGTAGTAGATGAAATGGATGAAATGCTTAACCTTGGTTTTAGAACCCAGTTAAAAAACATTATTGATCTTTTACCCGCCAGAAGGCAGAACCTACTTTTTTCTGCAACCATTACAGAAGACGTAGAAGCTTTAATGGAAACCTATTTTAATGAGCCTGTGAAGGTAGAAGCAGCTCCTACAGGTACACCGCTTGATAATATTCAGCAAACTGCTTATTTGGTACCAAATTTTAATACAAAGGTTAATCTATTAGAATTATTGTTGGCTCAAGATGAGAGCATGAGTAAAGTGCTGATTTTTACGGCCACTAAAAAATTAGCAGACCAGTTATTTGAAAGACTAGAACCACATTTTCCGGGAACTGCAGGTGTGATCCATTCTAATAAAGAACAGAATCATAGATTCAATACGGTTAAACAGTTTAAAGAAAGTGTCTATAGATTTATCATTGCTACAGATATTGTAGCTAGGGGTATTGATATTGCTGAAGTAACCCATGTATTCAATTTTGATATGCCTGATGTTCCAGAGCACTATATTCATAGAATAGGAAGAACGGGTAGGGCAGACAAAAAAGGAGTTGCTATTAGTTTTATTACGGAAAAAGATTTACCCTCTCAAACGGCCATCCAGGAATTAATGCATTATGATATTCCTATGCAAGAACTTCCGGATAACTTAGAGATTTCAACGGAGCTTACAGAGGATGAAATGCCCAAATCAAATGTTAGGATAATTATCCCAAAACTTCCCAAAAAGGATGAAAATGCCGGCCCTGCTTTTCATGAGAAGTCTGCCAAGAATTTAAGGACCAATCAAAAAGTGCGATACAAAGATAAAATGCAGGCCAAGTACGGGAAACCCAAAAAGCGAGCACCCAAAAAATAAATGGGTTTACTGAATCAGATCCTTTGTTTTGGCAATTAGATCGGCAAGACCTTTAGAGTCCATTTTTTCACTTATGTTTTTTCTATGTGTTTTAATGGTCAATTCGCTTAAGTATAATTCTTGGGCAATGTCTTTGGTGGTTTTTCCGGAAACAATTAATCGGACAATTTCTATTTCGCGTTTGGTTAGTTTTACTTTTTGTTTGTTTGTGTCTGCATTTTCAACAGGTACCACTATATTAGGGTCTATATAGCTTTGCTGGTTCATTAAATGGCTTAATGCTTCTTCCAGAATTTGCTTTCCAGAAATTTTTAATACATAAGCATCTCCATTGAATTCTTTGATATCAAGACCAATATCCATGGGTTGATACATGGTTAAAATCATGATTTTAATATTGGGATACTCCGTTTTTAACCTTGGAATTAAAGCTCTTCCATTGAAAGGAGGCATGTTAATATCAAGTAATAGAATATCAATGCTATCGCGCTTTAAAAGCTCAAACATTTCGGTTACGGAACTTGTGATAAATGAAATATTAAATTCAGGTTTACCTGAAAGCATATTTCCAATTCCCTCTGCAAATAGTAGGTGATCATCTACTAGTGCTATATTATATATTTTCATTCGAGCTCCAATTGAATTCTATTGAAATACTAAAACCCTCACCTTGGCTACTATTAATTTGAAACCTTCCATTGAGTAATTCAGTTAGCTTTTCAATGCTTTTTAAGCCTACACCTGCCAAAGGCTCATCCAGATTAAAGCCAATTCCATCATCTTCTAGGTAAATAGATACCAACTGATCTTCCACCATGATTTGTAAAAAAGCAGTTTTTGCATGACTATGTTTGATTAAATTTTGTAACAATTCTTGAGAGATTCTATAAATTAAAATAGAGAATTGGGTATTGTAAGTATCTCTTTTTCCTATCCACTCAAATACAATATCAGTGGATCCCAATCTTTTAATTCTTTCAACAGTCTCCTCAATGGCTAGATATAAACCCTTCTCTTCTAAAAGTATGGGAGACAAACGGTGACTCATAATTCTTACTTCATTACCCAATTCAGTTATATGGCTAGCTAATTGTTCTCTTCCTGCTTCTGTAAGTGGCATTTGATCTGCCTCCAGTCTTAACAAACCCAAGTTGGCACCAATGTTGTCATGTAAAAGCGATGAAAATCTTTGCATTTCTTTTTCCTGAAATGCCACTGTGCCAGAGAATAGTTGCTCTTGCTGAAGTCTATTTTTCTTGGCAAGATTTTCAGTTTCGGTTTGAGAATATTTATATCTAAAACTAAGTGCAATAGACATGACGGTTAATTCCCAGATTAATCCCCAATAATTAGATTTTGAATTAAAAAAGTTATCGGCAATTATTTCATTTTGATGCAAACTATATATCACAAAGAATGCAGTGGTTCCCAAATAGGAAATTAGCGCAAAGATGCTGTATCTAATATTGCAATAGTAGCAATAAGCTGCTTCAATCAATAAGGTTAAAAGCAACAAAGGGCCAAGTATTTTATTAATTTGTAACCAAAGACCTTGAATGGCATAATCCCCACTGGAAGCAGATATGATGGCTATGATATAAAGAGGGATATAGCATAGTAAGACCAGCTTATTAAAGTCTAATAATTTGGGCAGTTTGTTTTTAAGGTCCATTAAAAGATTGAAAAACAAAATCAGGGGAACAATGCCAAATGCAAGTGAGAATGGCCTTACAAGGTCATTGAATGTAGGTATATTGGGGTAAAAAAGCTTATAAGATAAACCACTATCTCCCAATAAATAAATGATCATACTGGCTTGCAAAATGGCATACCATAAAAAAAGTTTTAGCTTAAGTAGGGAAGCCAAAAATAGATTGAGTAAGAAAATAAAGAAAAATATACCTATCACCGTACCCCAAACTAGGTTCTGTATTTGCAAAGCATTTGCATAAGCTTCTTTTGTTTGAAAATCTATGGGCATGCTTAAATTGGTATAGCGCTTATCGGCAAGTATGAATAAGTCTGCTCCTGAAAAATCTACCCCTTTTATGGGAAAGACAAAATTTGTAACAGGGATGGTTCTTGAATTAAAAGGGAGATTGTCACCTGTTAAAATAAATGACTTTAGGGTTTGTCCTTTTAGTACAATCCAACACTTCAAAAAGTTTACATGTGGGTTATTAATACTTATATAATCAAAATCGCCCTGCTGTAAAATTTGGTTAATAGGTATTTTTAAAACCAATGTTTGGGAAAGTCTATTCAATTTAAGTTTGGAACCTTTAACTAATTGCCATTCAGCTTCATTCAAATTATTGATTTGAGATTCACTCATGTTAACAGAGGAAACCATGGTATAACTTAAACCAGAAACCAAATCTTTGATGTTGGTATAATTATATTTTACCTGCAATTGTGCATTGCAAAAAATGGCATTAGCTACAAGGAATAATATAATCTGTAATCGTTTCAACAGCTTTAAAAATAACCAATTCTTCATGGGCGATGGTATCTAGTCCATAAATACTCCTTTGTAGGTAGTATATAGGAAATTTCTAACATCTATTTTTTTAGAAAACTTACCATACAATTTAGAAATTCATTGTATTTTGAATACAAAGCATTCATAATTAAATATTTAGCCATGAAATCAATTGCTACATTTTTGCGCGCTACCATTAGTGGTGGGATCCTTTTTTTGTTACCTATAGTGCTAGTGGGCATGATGTTGGGGAAAGCACATCAGATCATGGTTAAAATTTCGGCTCCATTTGCTAAGCTCCTTCCTAATACAGTATTGGGTTTAGACGGCAGTATGATTCTTGCCATTATTCTTTTGGTGCTCATATGCTTTTTTGCTGGGCTATTAATCAAGTCCAAAAGAGTCAAACAACAAATGGGGAGACTTGAAGACACATTATTTGTATACATACCAGGATACTTATTATTAAAATCAATTGCAGCAGATACCGTTGGGGAATCCGAAGCAACAGTATTAAAGCCAGTTGCAGTAAAAGATGGTGATGCCTGGAAAATTGGCTTTCTGGTGGAAGAGAAAGCAGGTCTGAGTACGGTATTTATTGCCGATGCACCAAGGCATGATGCAGGAGAAGTGCTGATATTTCCCTCAGAATTGGTCAAAAGAATCAATGTACCCAATAATAAAGTGATTCAAAGTCTTAAGAACTATGGAAAAGGTGCCATTGATTGGGTAAACAGTTAAATGCAAATGAGACCTTTTAAAATGCAAAAAGCCACTCAAATGAGTGGCTTTTGCGGACCGGACGGGACTCGAACCCGCGACCTCCGCCGTGACAGGGCGGCATTCTAACCAACTGAACTACCGATCCGTTTCCTCAAAATGCCTCAGGAGGGTTATTTTTCGGATGGCAAAGATAAGGGGAAACAGGTTTTACAAACAAATCTTTTCAAAAAAAAATTCAAACCTTATTTTTACCACCTGAATTGATCATTATGCCTCAATACCCAAATAGACAGTTTCTTGATTTTGAAAATCCAATCAAGGAAATATACGAGCAAATTGAAGACACAAAAAAGTTGGCTGAGAAGAATCCCAAGATAGATTATAGTGCCACATTGGAACAACTAGAAGCATCTATTATTGAAAAGCGCAAGGAAATTACAGCCTCACTTACAGCTTGGCAAAGAGTACAATTGAGCCGTCATCCAGATAGACCATATACTTTAAAATACATCCAGAACATGACCACCAATTTTGTGGAATTGCATGGAGACAGAAATGTAAAAGATGACAAAGCCATGGTAGGAGGGTTTGCAGACTTAAATGGGCAAACCGTTATGATGATTGGCCAACAGAAAGGAATCAATACCAAAATGCGTCAGTTGCGCAATTTTGGTATGGCAAACCCAGAGGGATATAGAAAGGCTTTGCGCTTGATGCGTTTGGCGGAGAAATTT